>NZ_LZGX01000091.1:0-2475 GCF_001690825.1 Gilliamella sp. Fer1-1 | reverse complement strand
TTGAAGTTTTTATTTTTTGTTTTTTATAAAAATCACCGATTTTTACCCAACAAACCTAACGCCATACTTACTCAGCCCCAGAATATGCCACCAACAGGTAAGGTGCTATTTGTCGTAATTCAACCTTTTTCGGCCTTTTATCCATTTAAGATCTCTGCATAAAAAGAGGTGCCTTCATAAGAAAAAATGATTTTATTTTTATTGTTATTAAAAGAATGCTTGTTTCATCATTAGGGTAGAAAAAGTCTTTCTAGAATCTTATAAAAATATTCGCTGGAACAATGGCGCTTGCTTGTTTGCCGAAAAAATTAATGCGGTATCGGTGAGTTTGTTGTTAAAAAATAACGAGTTTTTTGGGGGAATTAGGGTTAAATGGTTAAATGGGAATGTTGCGTTCCAAAAGTGATTGGATTCTTCTAAGCTGATTCTCCTAAATTAAGGTAAGTAATTTTTCTCTTTTCATCAAGCGATAGCAAGCAATATTTAGCGTTAACCACCATGCGATTGGGTGTTTTTGTTCATCAATAATTAATTGTTTCTGGTCCATAAAAATATGCCTATTATCATTTTATTTTTGTTTATTATAGTTTGGGCTATTTATACTGGAAATTTTTTGTTTTTATAAGCTGACCATAAGTGCGTAATTGCCCAGTTATTATATTCTTGAGCAAGAAAACTTTTCGCTATTATTTCTATATCGTCAGATATTTGAGACGCAATTTCAAAATGATTAATTAGTTGAAAAGACAGTTTGAATGCCTTTTCTCTTAATATATTAATAAGTTCGATTTCATCCTTTTTAAAACTTTTTTTGTTTAAGCTATTAAAGCTATCCATCCATTGATTATCAAAATCAGATTCATCTCTTAGATCTAATGCTTGGTCTGCATCTAATACTTTTAAAAAAGCAAAATTGGTTGGATCCGATAAATAATGGTTAATTTCATTAAGTTTGTTATTATTCATTTTGGGATATTCCTTGAAAAATCTGGCACTATAATGTGTTCTAAAAATACAGAAAAAAGTAGAATGTTTTGTTTAATTTACTTTTTTTAATTTAGCTAAACTTAGAAAATATATATAATAATAGGTATTTTTAAAATATGAAATAGGATTATAAATGTATAACATAAAACACATTGGCAACTTTGAAACAATGCCTGAACCGGCTGTTGCCATATATGAAACAAATATCGAAAAAATGCAAAGTTTATATGAGGCTAACTGGGATATAAATAAAAAAATCCACCTTGGCGAATATACAGATATAACGCCTTTGGAGCTTGCCGTTGTCACAAATAATTTTACTGTTTTTAAGTGGTTATTAGAAAATAAAGTGTCTTTGGATATCGGTGGTTTTACCATTATCGAAAAGGCAGCACAATATAGTGATGGTAAAATCATAGATCTTTTGCTAAAAAATAATGCGCTTGATTTTCTTCCTCTAAAAAAATATTCGGACATATTAATCCGCATTCATTACGGGAAAAATTATGAAAATATAGCGCTATTTGAGCAATACGGAGTAACGGTAAAACAATATGGCGGTGCTGCGCTTAGGTCTAGCGCATCAGATGGAAACATGGAAGAAACAAAAATGTGGGTAGAAATGGGAGCCGATGTTAATTATCACCAACCCGATATGGTTTTCCCTTATTCTCCAACACCGTTGATAGAAGCGGTTAGACACGATCACACCGAACTTGCCGAATATCTTATAAAATGTGGAGCCGATATTACCATTACTGATAAATATGGTGATCGCCCATATTCTCTTGCTGCAACGAATAAAAATACAAATTTGATGCAATTGCTAAAATCATTAGAACCAATTGAATGGCATAATGAGCAAGAAAAACTAAAGCGCCTAAAAAGCTATAAAATGCCTGCGGATATGTTGACATATCTTAAAACATCACCAGGTAAAATTCATTTTTCAGGAAAAGATTGTTATTCAAAATACATGACTTTTTATCATTTTATCGATTTGCTGGAGATGAAATGGAAAAGGAAAAAACTAATTTCTTTGATAGAAGAAGTTGACGGTTATGAGCTATACATTGTTTGGTCTCCAGCAGAAAAGGCCATTTGCTATATCGATCCTGAGCATCAAATATTTGCTAAAATTTGTTCTTGGAAAGAATTTATTAAGCATCCAGAAAAACATATCAATAATATAATAGATGGGGTATATGATGATATGTAAAGCAATAATCAGATGTTCAAATTTTTTTCATAAGAATTTGCGTCGCCATTGTCGCTAATTTTCCCCAGATAAAATAGTACCTCAAACTGTTGGGGGCAGATGCTAGCACCAAGCAAGGCATAGCATGAGTCTTTTGGGGTAAAAAAGGAATTATTTTTTATAAAATAAAAAACTAATAAAATCAATGGTTTTTCTGAATAATTTTTTAGCGTAAGAATGTCTGCTTTTGTAGAGAAGACAATAGTGTTTTTATGTGTAGACTAGGTTGC
>NZ_LZGX01000090.1:0-1704 GCF_001690825.1 Gilliamella sp. Fer1-1 | reverse complement strand
ATATAAACAAATCGTTTAATACGATCAATTTAGGCCTTATAAATAGTTGATACCTATTTATAAATATTTTATTTATCGCTAAGATCTTTTATTTTCTGATGACAAATGTTTTTATAAAGATATCGTAACTATATAAAATCTGGTCTATTAGGTTGAAGAAAAGAAGGGGCTAAGCTGTTTTTTAGAAACTTTAAAAAAGCTTTTAAAAAACAGCTAGTATATAGATAAGTATATTTAACAAATTGGCATTTGATAAATGCTATATCATGGTTTGTTTACAGCAGTGCATACTCCATTTTTCTTCCCTGCTTCATCAATGCAATGATAGATAGCATCCCCATAAGTATGTAAATCACAGTACTTATTCACTTTAGTATCGTATAACCAAATACGTTTATAAGCAGCACCCTGAGCATTTTTTGCTGCCCATGAATTAGGGTAAGCTTCTTGTGAAGGTGTTCCCCACTCGCCAATTAAGGTGCCTATTTCACGAGTAAATTTGGTTTTGTTTTTGTTTTCACTTATTGCTGGAGCATTACTTAATTCGTTTGCATGACTAATACGATAATGCCCACCTAAGGATTCACATCCTTCTACAATTTCGGCTGCCGTACCGCTTAACGCAGCATTTGTGCCGACCTGTTTTTTGCTCCAACCAGCAAACCATTTAGTTAAGGTAAACTTGTATTCAATAATGTTATTTGTAGCAATATTCTTTCCTTCAATTATAACAGCATATCCTACACCAGAACCAATAACATGTTGCCAAGCTTTTTGAGGATTTTTAGCATCATTAGTATTAAATGAAATCGTTAATTTATCTTCTTTATTATTTGGTGTAATGGTAACAAGTTCTTTTCCTTTTACAATCTTCCATCTATAGTTCTTGATAAGGCCTTTTTGCGCTAATACCAGATCAAATTGTGCACCATAAAAAGCCGTTGTGGGAAAATTTTTAGCAGAATCAATATTAGATTGAATTAAAAAACCATTACTTTCATCCCATTGATTAGCAACACTCGCTTTTGCACCTTCAGGTTTTAGCTCTGGTTTTGCGTAACAGAACCCAGCATCAGAGCTTATCGTATAGGTTTTAGAGGGGTGTTTAGCCACTTTACTATTGGGATACTGGTTAGTAAATGGAGTTCCATATTTTGACGTTAATATTAAATCCCCTGATACTTTTATTTTATATGGACCAAATTTTCCTTCTTTTGCTAATGAGCAGAGCGTATCAGACTTTGTAGGTGTAAATTCTACTAGTTGTTTTTCTGTATCCGTATAATACCATATCATTTGCGGAGCGGATTGCGTTGCAAGATATCCTAATTCGTCACCATCAACATCAAGATATTCCTGCGTATCAGGTTGTCTTATTGGTGCTACTTTAATTTGATTTTTTAATGGATAAGCTGATGATATTGGAAGCCGTGTTACTTTGTTTCCATAATAATTTTCACCATCAACTGCTAACCCAAATAGCTCCAAATCTTCTATATTTTTTTCTATTTGTGGTGATAATGATGGTAAATCTCCCTCAATAACTTTACTCGTTTTGGCTGTTAGTTGAGCATAAATCTCTGCGCTAAAAAAGAAAGGGCTCAGCCCAAATACAATTTTATTAAAGTTTTTTTTATTGATTATTTTGCTCATATTGTTTTCTACTTATTATTTGGCCTATATTTAAAATTATCTTTTACCTAT
>NZ_LZGX01000089.1:0-6005 GCF_001690825.1 Gilliamella sp. Fer1-1 | reverse complement strand
TCCTTGGAAACTTTTATGACCGAAAAAAAAGCAAGACCATATAAACACCCGCAAATAAATCTTAGAATACCAGAGGAACTAAAAGAAAAAGTTCAAGAGTTAGCCGATAAACACGGTAGATCAATGAATGCTGAAATTATTTTAGCTTTAGAAAAGTATTTAGAATCACAGAAACAAGACTTACCCGAATCGTTTGAAAATTACTATCTTCAAATGGAAAAGATAGATCTTCATTTTAAAAAGTATACTGAAACAATTAAGTCATTGACAAAAATTCTAGAGAATGAAAATTTAATTAAAAATATCGCTGCGGCATCACAAACTCAAGCCGAAATTTTACAAAAAAATTCAATTAAAAAATGAGGATCTACATGGATGAATTTCCCGACGGATTATCATCATTTTAAATAATAAAAAACCCTCTAAGAGGGTTTTATGATGAATTCAAAGTTATCTGCACTTCAATTTGTACATTCTTTTTCGAGACGTTCATAAGCTTTTGTGTAGCCCGATAAGGGAAAATTAAAATCACTAGTCGATTTATCACCAAACCTAATGATAAATTTTTTTGAGTTTTGAATTTGTTGATGTAGCATTTGTTTCTGATTAGTCATAAATACGGCCCCTTTTTTCTCCCATTCCATCTCTACTGGAGCTTTTTTGTCTGCTCTGAAAATAACTTTAATTAACCCATCCTCATAATCTTTCAAATTATTATGAACGGAGAATGGAATAATAATGACTGAATCACAACCAACTGTAAAAAAAGCGCTACTTATTGAAGTGCTGTCTGATACATAAACTGAATTCATTGACACTGTTTTTTTATCGGTAATCGGATCAATATTAATATTAACCGTCCAATCGTTATAACTGATTTCTTTAGCGAAAAGACTTAAAGGAAAAAATAAAATAACTAACAATAATTTCTTCATACAATACCTATAGTTAAAAAATATAAAATCAATACTATTTAAAGATCAACCAAGTGATCGATTTTATGGTCTGGGTTTAAATAGTTGTAGTACAAAACCAATTCATCTAATTTCAAATTAAAATACTCAAACGAAATAGATACACTGAAAAAGTTTTGTTTAAATTCACCCAATCCGTTTAATTCATAAAATGATTTTTCTATCATTTCACCCAAGACATGTATATTGATCTGCTTTATTTTGGACATAATAATGTGACAATCACAATTAAATGCTCTTATTAACAAAATGCACAACCTATCAATGAAATCATCTTCTACATTAAAAATTTCATAAGGCTCACTCAGATTTACATCACAAGCAGACTTTTGGCGAATCATTAATTTTTGCCTGTCTTGAATTTTCTTTATTTCAAATTTAATCCCCCTTGGAATTTCTTCTGTTATTTCGATTGAACTAGGAAAATAACACTCTTCAAGCAAATTTTCTTCACTACTAGACATATAATAATCCTATTTTATATTAAATTTTACGTTAATATTATTTGATCATTATGTTAAGAGCAATAAAAAACCGCACGAGGCGGTTCGCAATATAAATTAAGGCGCATAAGCTTGAATAAATTTGAATGATAGTGAAACAACTCTGCCGCCAACAAATTCGGATTCGATTGATTTATTCACAACTCGATATAATTTTTCTTCCCCAAAAGGATTTTCCCACTTGAACGACTTTATAATATGCGAGTTTAAAAAATCACGAACTTCTTTTATTTCGTTGGCGCATCCTGTATAAGTTAAGTCCCACGATTCACTGGTATTATTAATACCATTACTGGATAACTGGGCGTACCCATCACCAAACGCCGCCTCATTAACATTTGATGAATCGGTGTGTTTCGGATTGCCCATTGTTTTCCATTTAAATACGTCTATTGCCATATTACCTCATTGTTTTCATTATGTTATATAGTTCCCCTCCGGGAGAAACGGATTTTTTAAACATTTCATTCATCTCCTTTTGAATAGCTGCGCCGATTTGTTTTTGAGCTGATTGTGCATCAACATTACTTTTAACGCCTGATGTATCATTATTAGACGGCATATTCACTGATACGTTAGCTGTAACGTTTACGGCGTTAGATGAACCGCTTGATTTACGAGTAAAAGCAATTGGTGAGGCATGACCAAGATTAACTGCGCCACCGCTTGCGTATCCTCTTTGAGCGTCGTTCATCAGCGCGTAAAGATTGCCAACGCCTAAACGCTTTGTCGCTTCTTTGGTGAATACGAATTCGCCCTTGTGAACAATACCTGCTGGTTCATACTTATTACCCCGCCCTGTAAAACCGCACGAGTTAATGCTGTATCTAACATCCCCACCAGTTGCGTAACCTCTAATCAATCCACCGTTATAAGCTTGCTGTAGCCCACCAGTTGCTGCACCAGCACCAGCGCTCGCCATTCCAAACCACCCCATGGCCGATTGTATTGCTTGAGCAACTAGCAACTTGTTGATGATTTCGATAATGTTGGTGAGAATTGACTTAGTAAGACTTTTAAAGCTCATTTTCCCAGTTGTAACAAACTCTGTTAATGAATGACTAACCGAACCAAGTGTTTGTTGCCCTACATCGCGAAAAGCATCAAACATATTTTTTGAAGCCTCTGAAAATTCGTTAAGTCCAACTTTCAGCCCTGCAAACCAATCAGTTTGATTGATGTCTTCCTGTTGCCAGCTTTGTTGTAACGCTTGTTTTGCCTTGTTATACTCTTCTGTGATTTTTGCTATTTCATTCGGATTTGTCGTACCTTTTAAAGCAATATCACGCTGAGCGTCAAGCTCTGATATTTCATTGTAGCGATTCGCATTTTTTGACGTCATGCCGAAAGTAGCTTGACTAGCTTTAGATTTTGCAGATAAGTTTGTTGTGTACTCTTGCATTTTACGAAGCGCTTTAGTCGCCGTTTCGTATTGTGTAATTTCTTCACTAATAGCTGCATTTTTAGCAAACTGAGCAAGTAAAGCATCTTTATGTGCAAGTACATACTTTTCATGCGCTGACATTCTTGCTTTATTGCCAGTACTTTCTAGCGTTTGAATCTGAGCTTGTAAATCAAAGTACTTTTTGCGCTCCGATGTGATTGTGTTAACCGTCAAGCTCTGTTCCCGAAGTGCTTGAAGCTGACTTTTTAAGCTGATTTCTTGCTGTTGTGATGTGCGTAATAAATTGGTTGCTGAGCTTGTTTTTTCGGCGTTGTTAGCTCTAATCTTTGCCGCAGCTTTGTCTATATCATCTTTTGTGACTGAGCCCGGATTTATTTCGTTGGCCCTCTTTGCTGCGGCTTCCATTTCTTCAATTTCAGCTTTTGCACGCTCGCTACGCGTCATTATCATCTGCGAGTATCGATAAAACGGACTTTTTCTTGGGTCTGTTGCTTTGTCTACGTCAGTAAATGATTTTAAAAAATGAACTTTAAAAGCTGCGTCACTTGCTTTATTTGCGATTTCAATGAGCCCATCAATTAACACTTTGAATTTGCCCGAGCTATCATTAGAAGTGATGTATAGCTCGCTTAACTCATTTATTAAATTGCTTATTTTTTCTTCTGCTTTAATTGAGTCAGTTTCAGCTTCAATATCAGAAAGCTGTATTAATATGCTCTTTGACTGCTCTTGTGTAATATTCAAATATTCAGCAAAACTTTCTATTTTTGCTTTAATACCGCTAATATAGTATTTGTCATTGGCGTTAAGCGCTTCATTTAAATCTCTATCAGCTGATTTAATTTTATTAATGTTTTTTAACACTTCTTCTAATGCAGACGATCCTGATGTTTTTCGAAGATCTGCGTATTCTCTGCTTGCATTTTGCATTGAAGATATACTTGAGCTTAACTCTTTCTTTATATTTGAAATAGTTGTTTTTAAATCTTTCTCACTAGATTTTAATGATGCTTTAACTAGCGAGCGATTCTTTTTAAGCAATTGCATCATATCGTCAGACAAGAAAGTAAAACCAGTTTTTTTGTCTGTATTCAATACTCTATTTAAACGATCTTGCGCCGCTGCTAATTTATCAGTAGCGCTTTCGGTTTCAAAAAGCTTTGGTATCATGCTACCGAGCAAGCCAACCATTGCTGAAATACCGATGTTAACGGGATTTAACGAGGTTAACAGCGTACTAAAAGTATTGCCGATACCGTTTTTCATAATCATTGACATACTAGAAGTTTGTAGACCCGTAAAGTTCCCTCTCATCATCTGTGTTGTCATTGTAGCCAACTGGTGCTTAGTAGCTAAAGATGCTGTGCCTAATTTTTTTGTTTCTTTTGTTGCTTGCGTTAGTTTTCGAATATAAACATCAGCAGATGAGCTAACTCCAAGTTGTGCGGCTTGATATCGCAATAATTGCTCTTTTGATAGGTTCTGAGTAGCAACCTGCGCTTTTAATTTGTTTAAAAAATCAGTTTTCGCTTTTGTTGCGATATTTTCAGCGGTCGTCACTTCTCTTTGCTTTGTTGCAACATCTCGTAGTAATTGCGTGTAGTTACCAAGGTCAAGCTCGTTGTTTCTGAATGCTTTGCTGACACTACTACTTATTTTTTCCAATTCTTTTGATGCAGTATTAACATCTTTCAAACTATCAAGCTGATTTCTAAAACCGGCATATAATTTATCGCTAGACGCCGCAAGCTGCTTTCTGGTTGCAATAAGCTTTCTTTCTTGTTCGGCTTTAATTCGTGATGCCTTTGCGCCTTTTACAGCATTTTGATAAACTCGCTCGAAGTCTTTCAACTCCTCGTCTGTTACTTTTAAGCCGCGTTTTTTGGCCTCTGTCAAGTCGTCAGTAGCCAATGCCGCTTCTTCCGCTTTTTTGCTAAAAACGCCTAGCTTTTTATTCGCTTCATCAACGCTTTGCACATCAATTTTAAGTTGTAGTGATGTGATTTCTTCCGCCATAATTTTCTCCGGACATAAAAAAAAGCTCGCATTTGCGAGCTTTGGGTTTATAATTACTTATAGTTTTATTTACCAAAACTTATATATCTTATATAATACTTATATCAAGATTAGTTAGAACAACAAAATGAATAAAATTATTTATCAAATTAAAGCCTTAAAGCAGTTACGTAAAATTCAAGGCAATGCTTTAATCCGTAATAAAATTGATGAACTGGCTAACATGTCGAATTGTATTAATGTAAAGTCTTTAACTAATCATAAATATCAGTACAGATTACGAGTGGGTAACTATCGAGTGTTTTTTAATTTTGATGGTGCTATTCATATTGTTTCTATTGAAGAGGTGAAAAAACGCGATGAACGCACTTACTAATATACAGTTTATTAATAATGAACAAGGGCAACCACAATTTGTAGTTATGCCTTACAATCAATACCTAGAGCTATCAAACGCAAAAGCAATCGATGTTGAAACAGGCGTACCAAGCGAAGTTGTTAACATGGTTTTTGATAATAATTATTCTCCAGTTCAAGCATGGCGTGAGTATTTGAAATTATCCCAAGTTGAAGTTGCAAATAAAATAGGTATTAGCCAATCGGCTTATTCTCAATATGAAAAAAGCCAAAAACTAAGAAAAGTAACACGGATTAAAATTGCCGAAGCACTACAAATCAAGCCTGAACAGTTAGATTTTTAATAAAAACCCGCCGAAGCGGGTTTAGAGTATAAATTTGGTTAATTAAATTGATTATTCTTTTTTATAAAAGAAATCTGTACAATACCTATATTATCTTTGTGCGTTTTTCTGAAATTATGCAGAGTAGCTCTCCTTCGCAACTGAGATTACCCCCCCAAATTATTATAAGGTTCAATGTTTTTATTGATTTCACTAAGTGCAATTCTCAATTAAAACTGAACCAAAATTTTTAGTTAATACAAAAAAATCCATACTTGAGCTAACAGAATTATCAAGTCGTGAAACGGTCTTAAATATTTTTAAAATTAGATTTTTATTATATTCTATGTTTTCAAATATTAATTTTTGTTCACTTGCAATTTTCTCATCTGGAACTTTTAAATTTTCTTTTAAAAAGTCTCGTAAG
>NZ_LZGX01000088.1:0-34438 GCF_001690825.1 Gilliamella sp. Fer1-1 | reverse complement strand
TGTGAGTGTCTTTAATCGAAATAATTTGGAGTATATTTAATGAATCATCCTCGCAAAGCAGTAAAATTGATGCTGATATTTATCAGTACATTAATGGTTATTAGTATATGTCTATTCTATTTTTGTTTTTCTGCGCAAAGTAAAAATTATGTTGAATCGGAAACTATACCTATGGACTATACAATTTATCCTTCAACTATTCCCGAAAATCAATTATTACGCATAGACGAAGCTGAACAGCTATATAGGCATGCATTCGACGATCAAGTATTCCATGGAGTAGTTGATCCTGATAGCTTAGTAAAATTTATTAAACATGCTTGGCAATGGGATAAAAATGCAATGCCTTATTATTATGACTTTCTTACTTTTCAAGAGCTATACAATGATGATGAAAAAGAAGAAGGAATGATGTCATTTACCGAGTTTATGCGTAAATATCGCGATCAGTTAGTGGATAATGCCGGTAACCCACTAGTTGAACCTAAAGTGTTTAGAAGTATTAAAATGAGAGGTTATTTATGGGATAAGTTTGCCGATTTAAAATATCCCTATTTTGCTTATCGTAAGAGTAGTTATTATGCTCCTTGTGGATTTGATGAAAGAGGAATAGCGAGACTATGCAAAGATGAACAATTAGAAAAAAGTATTGAATATCTCAATGATGCCATTGAAGGTGGCTATCATTGCTACGAAAAATTGATAGCCCAAATGTTATTTCAACAAGGACGTCACTATAAAAATCAGCAATATAAGCAACTGAATAAATTAACTGAATACCGAAAATCCTTAAAATCAGAAGATTTAAAACTGTCGATTGATTATGCGCAGTTAATGGCGGAGCATAGCTCGATTATTGGTATATTACGGGTTACCGAAGCCTATTTATATGGATTAGGTCGTGAGCATGATATTGTTAAAGCCTATGCATGGTCGCTATTAAGTGATTATGCTAAACAAAAAATCGAGGAACAAGGTAACAATTTAGCGTGGGATTCTGAGCAACTCCCCCCAGTTTGGGAATATAACGAGCAAATTCAAAATCATTTAGAACAGATCCTCACCCCAGCACAAAAACAAGCAGCGCAAGGTTACCTGACAGAGATAACAGCCAAAATTGTAAGTTGGAACTATAATCGTTGGCGTGATGAAATTGAGGATTTTCATCCAAAACCTTAATTTATTGGCATTATTAATTTCAGTTAAAATTGCTCTTTAATATCAAGCATAATATCATAAATTAAGGTGAGTTTATGGAGTTATCTAATATAACGTTATCAATAAAAAACCGTTCTTAAATAAACGGTTTTTTATTGATTGATACTAACTTAATGCTTATTAAGCTTTGTATTTTTTCATTACAATTGAGGCATTAGTGCCGCCAAAACCAAAACTATTTGACATGACTGTTGTGAGTTCACGTTCAGTTGGTTCGGTAATAATATTCATACCAATAGCCGCTTCATCAAGTTCATCAATGTTGATACTTGGAGTAATAAAGCCATGCTCTAACATTAATAATGAATAGATAAGCTCTTGTGCGCCAGTGGCACTTAATGAGTGGCCTGTCATTGATTTGGTTGATGAAATCGCTGGAATGTTATCACCAAAAACTTGTTTGATTGCCCACAATTCTTTGACATCTCCAACTGGGGTTGATGTACCATGAGTATTGATATAATCAACAGGTACATCTAAGTCTTGAATAGCTAGTTGCATACAGCGCATTGCACCTTCGCCTGATGGTGCCACCATGTCATGACCATCTGATGTTGCACCATAGCCAACAAGTTCACCGTAAATATGAGCTCCACGCGCAAGAGCATGTTCTAGCTCTTCAACAACAACCATACCCGCACCGCCAGCAATAACAAAACCATCACGGTTTTTATCGTAAGCACGTGATGCCTTTTCTGGATTGTCGTTATATTTGGTTGATAAAGCGCCCATAGCGTCAAATTCGCAAGACATTTCCCAGCAAAGCTCTTCACCACCGCCAGCAAAAACAATATCCTGTTTGCCAAGTTGAATGAGCTCCGCTGCATGACCAATACAGTGAACCGATGTTGCACAAGCTGATGTCATTGAATAGCTAACACCTTTAATTTTAAATGGGGTTGCTAAACAAGCCGAAATTGCTGATGACATTGATTTGGTTACTGCATAAGGACCAACTCCTCGTAATCCTTTTTCTTTCATGCCAGCAACGACATTGTATTGTGTCTTAGTTGAACCACCATAGCCCGCAATTAGACCAGTACGAGGGTTAGAAACTTGTTCAGGGGTTAATTTTGCATCTTCAATAGCTTGTTGCAAAGCAAGATAACCATAAATAGAAGCATCATTCATAAAACGAACAACTTTGCGATCAATCAATCCTGTAGTATCTAGTTTGACATTTCCGCATACATGGCTACGCATACCGCTATCTTTCATTTCTTGAGAAAAGGTAATACCGCTACGGCCAATTTTTAGTGATTCTAAAACTTCTTTAGTATTATTCCCAATACTTGAAAGAATTCCTAACCCTGTAATAACAACACGTTTCATTTACTATTTAGCTCCTAAGTTATATCTGGCTTCATACAAAAAAGTGCGTTGATTATAGCGTACAGTTGTAAGCTGAACAATACTTTGCCGTGTTTTTTATTTCTGTATCCTAATATCGCCTTAATTATTTATATAGGTAAAGCAATTACAATAAATTTACTGCTTAAAAAAATGATTAAAATAGTGAGTGATGACGGTTTTTGTCAGCAATATATACTTGCAAAACCTACTATGGTTACGATACACTGTATAAATAAACAGGTAAGTGTTAAGTTCAATATGACTGAAAAAATAATAACCAAACTGGAAATTTTAGCTGAATCGGCAAAATATGATATTTCTTGCTCGTCGAGTGGTGCATCAAGAAATAATAAAAATAAAGGCATAGGTAATGCATATAAATCTGGTATTTGCCATTCATTTACCGCTGATGGGCGATGTGTTTCTTTACTTAAAATTATGCTAACTAATTATTGCATGTTTGATTGCGCTTATTGCATTAACCGACAAAGTAACGATATTCCTAGAGCTGGTTTTACTCCGCGTGAATTGGCTAACCTCACCATTGAGTTTTATCGTCGTAATTATATTGAGGGTTTATTTATTAGTTCGGGCATAGTTAGAAGTCCCGATCATACCATGGAAAAAATGATTAGAGTGGTAAAAATTTTGCGCCATGAGCACGATTTTAATGGTTATATTCATATGAAGGCGATCCCTGGTGCAAGTAACGAGCTAATTAATCAAGCTGGCATATTAGTTGATAGGATGAGTGTTAATTTGGAAATTCCAACCGAAGAAAATCTTAAATTATTAGCACCTGATAAAGATCACCAAAGCATCTATCAGCCTATGCGTCAAATTCATCAAAATCTATTAGAAAATATTGAAGATCGCAAAAAATTTCGTGCCACACCCAAATTTGTACCCGCCGGTCAAAGTACACAAGTTATTATTGGTGCAACAGATGAATCAGATAAACAGATATTACAATTAACGGCCAAACTTTACAAACGACCTAGTATGAAGCGGGTTTACTATTCGGGATTTATTCCTGTAAATGGTTACGATAAACGTTTACCTGTAGTGCAAGAGGTGCCAAGAGTGCGTGAAAACCGTTTATATCAAGCGGACTGGTTACTGCGTTTTTATAATTTTAATGTTGATGAAATTGTTAACGATCAATACCCCGATCTTGATTTGACTGTCGATCCTAAGCTATCTTGGGCCATCCGCAACCCACAATGCTTTCCAGTTGATGTTAACCGTGATAGCTACCAAAAAATTTTGCGGGTGCCAGGTATTGGTGTTAAATCGGCCAAGTTGATTGTGATGGCAAGGCGTCATCGAAAGCTTACTTTTGATGCGCTTAAGCGCATTGGCGTTGTTTTAAAGCGTGCGCAATTTTTTATTGTTTGTCATGAAATGAGGAAATTTAAGGTGCTTGATTCATCGGCCGAGTATATCCGACTCTCTTTGCAAGATCCCCCTTTGTTAGAGGCAAAGCAAGATAATATTCCACATCAACTAGTCATGGGATGGTAGAGCATGTTAGCATTCTCTTACGATAAAAGCTTTGAAGGATTATTATGTGCGGTATTTGAGGCTTTTAAGCTCAAAAAAATGCCTGAATGTTTGTTAGCTACAGAGCAGGTAGAGCCACTATTAGTATCTGACACACATCATGTCGAATTTGATAATGCCAAATATGAGCGTGTTCGAAAGGCATTAATTAACAAACTTAGTAAAGTTGCTCTACGCCATTTAATGTATGTTTGGTTATCTGAACTGCCCGAAAGTGATTTAATCGTTTTTCGCTATATTTGCAAGGTATTTAAATCATCTCAATCAATCGAAACCGATTTTGCCGATCAAGATGTGCTGGCGGTACATGATATCGCTAAAAAAGTTAGCCGAGAACGGCATCGTGTGATCCAATTTGTACGTTTTAGTGCTATAAATAATCCTGTTAAAGATGTGTTTAATGATAAAGAAGATAAAATCTATTTTTCAATCATTGCTCCTATATATAACGTATTGCCGTTGGTACTAAAGTTTTTTAAAGATCGTTTTGCTGATCAAAAGTGGGCTATTTATGATGAAAAGCGCGAATATGGTTATATTTATAATTTACATAGCATTGAACCCGTTTCGCTGACTGATAAAGATGATTTGATTATTAACAGCCAAGTGAATAAAAATTATCTAGCTAGGGATGAAGCATTATTTCAAACCATGTGGTTACGTTATTGTAATGCGTTAACTATCAAAGAACGAATCAACCCAAAATTACAAAGGCAACAAATGCCAAGTCGATTTTGGCATTATTTGCCAGAAATGAAACTCATGTTGAAATAAATCCTAAAACCAAAGGCCGCCAATAATTGACAGCCTTTAGTATAATTTAATAAAAATTATTGAGAATCAATATCGTTAATAAAATCATTAATAGATTCTTCGCGTTGTTGCTGTTTATTTTCGTCTACTTTACCACCAGAGGCTACAAAGTCATGACGTTGAAAGTAAGCATTGCGCATAAAGTTATAAGGGTCATCGCTATTTTTAATTAAATCTTCATATTCAATCGCAACTGCACGAGCTTCAATACCGTCAAATACACCACGTACTAACGCCCATTGCCAATCTAACCAAACAAGTGGAGGATAAAGAGTATCAACCACGCTACCACCTTCGTTTCTTAACGTTGCGGAACCATAAAATGGTAATACAACATAAGGGCCATAAGGCACATCGTAATGACCTAAAACATCGCCAAAAGTTCGTTTTCCACCTTTTTGCAATTGTGGATCTGACATACTTGCAACATCCACCAAACCAGCAAAACCGAAAACCGTATTTAAGAAAAAGCGTGCTAAATGTGTTCCGGCTTTGTGAACATCGCCTTGTAATAAGTTGTTTGCCATTGAAGCAGGTTCGGAAAGATTAGATGAAAAGTTAACTACACCTGTACGAACAGGTGATGGAACGTAATCCTTCCAAGCAACTGCAGCTGGACGTAAGACATAAGGATCAAGCGCATAGTAGTTAACATTAAACATGGTTTTGTTAAAGCCAGATAATGGGTCACTATAGGAATTTGTTTCAGGTTGATAAGTGGCACAACTGGTAAGCGCCATCACAGAAAACATCATACCAACTATTCGTTTTTTCATAGTATCTTTAATTAAATTTAATGAGGTTAAATGTTAAATATAGTTCAATTGTATCATGATTACTTAGAATAAAAAAAATAAAAAATTTTTCGTTATTTAAATGGCATTATCTTTGCAAATTTATTAGAATAAGCCTCCTATGACCTCATAGTTAAATGGATATAACGAGCCCCTCCTAAGGGCTAGTTGCAGGTTCGATTCCTGCTGGGGTCAAAACCCGCCAAACAGACACAGCTTTACATTGATATCCGCAATAAACTTTGATGCTCACTATAAATCAATTAAGTCAATTTTGTTGTACAGTAAAATTTACGCCTTATCAAATCATCTAAAGCTTTATAACCCTTTTTTTGAGCTGTAAAATAAAACAAATAAAAACATTGTGTTAGTGATTTTCTGCAAAAAAGGGTTTTTGGAGACAAAAATCCTATTTGCCTTTTGGCAAACAAAGTTTATAGTATGTTTGTTTCTAGTTTAACGCCGAGTAGGCGGTTTAGAAATCTGTCAGAATTCCATTTACAATTGTTTTTGGCGTTTAACGCCGAGTAGGCGGTTTAGAAATATTGGTCGTTTAATTGATGCAGATCATACTGGTTTAACGCCGAGTAGGCGGTTTAGAAATTACGAAGCTGGCCTGCAGGCTGATGCACCGTGTTTAACGCCGAGTAGGCGGTTTAGAAAAAAATTCAAGTTCTTCATTTAATCGAGTTTTTGTTTAACGCCGAGTAGGCGGTTTAGAAATCTGACAAAACCTGCACGAGGTAAACAATTGCGTTTAACGCCGAGTAGGCGGTTTAGAAACGGGGACACGCGCCCACTAAATAGAGGTAACTGTTTAACGCCGAGTAGGCGGTTTAGAAACGAGTAAAATCGTGTCATCAGGAATTAATGATGTTTAACGCCGTGTAGGCGGTTTAGAAACGCCGGAAACGAAAAAATGACGTATCAGGCATTGTTTAACGCCGTGTAGGCGGTTTAGAAATTTCAGCAACACATACAGCCCGCCCTTTATACGTTTAACGCCGTGTAGGCGGTTTAGAAAGTACACCTCCTGCCATTCGTGCAGTTGCGCCGGTTTAACGCCGAGTAGGCGGTTTAGAAAATGCGGAGTACCCACCGCACGCCAACATAACCGTTTAACGCCGAGTAGGCGGTTTAGAAAAGACGTTAAACTAACGCGATGAGCTAATGAAAGTTTAACGCCGTGTAGGCGGTTTAGAAAATGCTAATATAAATATACGATTCCAACCTAGTGTTTAACGCCGAGTAGGCAGTTTAGAAAATTGCGGGGGCTCGCACCTCCCAAAATTTATAGCTTAACGCCGTATAGGTGTTTATTTTATATAAAAATAATATCTTAATGATTTATTTTAAAAATTTAATAAAGCAGTAAGCTGATATTTTACAACACTCGAAGATAATTATTGCTATTTATTCAGCGTTGAATAGTGTTGGCGCTCTAGGTTTGTAATTAGCAAATTTTATACTCAAACGCGCATCCACCTAAAAGTTTTTACATTGTGATTTATCGAGTTTTGATAGCGTTACATTTTTAATTACAAAATAACGCTAGCATTAATGTTGAAGATAAAGAAATAGTTAATATTACTCTAACAGTAGAGCTTTGTGCGTATTTTAATTATGTGGCGATGCTCGTTCTTTAGAATAGTTCGTTCATTTTACAATTTTGTCTTAGATTGATGTAGGTTTACCACGAGTTTCCCAATTAAAAATTGCTAACCAGATAGTATTTATTGTTTTTAGTGGTAATTAATTTATTGTCTAAATAAAAGCTTAACTTCTTGGATTGATTTTTGATTATTAGATGCCATATGTTTTTATTATTTGAACTGTTTGGTTGTTTTTTCGCGTTTTATTTGTCATTGTTGCGAGTGATTCGCATTTTTATACTAAAAATAACTTTTCCTTTCTTTAAAATACGTGTTGTTAATTTAATGCTATTACTTTTTTATTAATACTGTCATCTTTTTTAGGAAAAATAATGTCATCTTTTACCCTTAACCAACTACCTTTAGGGCACGAGGCGGTTATTTCTAGATTATTGCCCGAATCGTTACCCTTTCGTCGAAAGTTACTTGCAATGGGTATTACACCGGGTTGTAAGGTTTTGGTTGTGCGTGTTGCGCCACTTGGTGATCCGATCGAGATCAAAATGCGTGGTTTTTTGCTTTGTTTACGTCGTAATGAAGCGAAAGCTATTGAAGTAATGGAGGTCGCTGCGTGAAGATAGCACTCATTGGTAATCCTAACTGCGGTAAGACTACGTTGTTCAACTTATTAACAGGCTCTAAACAGCGAGTAGGAAATTGGCCTGGCGTAACAGTGGAACGTAAAACGGGTATTTTTACTTATCATCATAGGCAATATGAGATTATCGATTTGCCTGGCACATATTCGATAGAGCCTGATCCACTCAGTGTTTCGCAAGATGAACTTATTGCTCGTCAATTTGTATTATCTGAAAGTGACAGTGTTATTATTAATATTATTGATGCAACAAATTTGCAACGTAGCCTTTATTTAACGTGTCAATTAATTGATTTACAAGTCCCCATAATTGTTGTGTTAAATATGATGGATGCTATTAAAGCTATTGGCGAACAGATTAATGTTGATATGTTGTCTACATTACTTGGTTGTCCTGTTGTTGCGATATCTTCTACAAAAAAACAAGGTTTATCGCACTTTTATCAACAAATTGAAACCATGTCGAAAAATCCACAAATTGCTCAGCCGTCGGTTGATCTACTTGGTGAAGAGCAGCAAACTGTTATTAATCGTTATGTTTGCGATCTACCCGAAGATAGCATTATACGCCAATTTAATCGCTGGCAATTGATGGATGTATTATTGGATGATTCGCGTTATAACTTGTCGCGATGTGAGAAAAAAATGTTAGTGGATTGTCGTTTAAAACTTGCACAATGGTGCGATAATGAAATTGATGTGGCACTGGCTAGCGCTCGTTATGATACGATTGATGCAATTTGTAAAAAGGTGATTGAGAAACCACGTGAGCTTAGTCATCGGTTTTCTGAAATACTTGATAATATTACCTTAGGACGCATTACTGGCATTCCCTTCTTTTTGTTGGCTATGTATGCCATGTTTATGGTGGCGATTAATTTTGGGGCAGTATTTATTGATTTTTTTGATGTACTGTGTGGTACTGTTTTTGTTGATGGCACAACTGAATTACTTCATGCTATAAATGCACCAAATTGGCTTATCGCGATTTTAGCTAATGGCATTGGTCGAGGTGTTCAAACTGTTTCGACGTTTATTCCTGTTATTGGTGCCATGTTTTTTTGTTTATCTTTTTTGGAGGATTCAGGCTATTTAGCCAGAGCAGCAATGGTCATTGACCGATTGATGCGATCTATTGGTTTACCAGGTAAGGCATTTGTGCCAATGCTAGTTGGTTTTGGTTGTGGGGTGCCAGCTATTATGGGTACACGAACGCTAGAGAGCACTCGTGATCGTATTATGTCGATTTGTATGATCCCTTTTATGTCGTGTGGGGCAAGATTGCCTGTGTATGCGTTGTTTGCTGTGATATTTTTCCCTAAGAATGCTTCGATAGTGGTGTTTACTTTATATTTGATCGGCATTGCTGTGGCTATGCTAACAGGGTTTGTGCTTAAATTTACGCTATTAAAAGGTTCATTAACGCCGTTTATTATGGAAATGCCTGTCTATCGTATTCCGACTTTAAGTAGCTTATTTAGTTTGACGTGGCAACGGTTAAAGTCATTTATATTTAGAGCAGGTAAAGCTATTGTATTAATGGTAACGGTACTAAGCTTACTTAATTCGTGGGGAAGCAATGGATCGTTTAGGGCTGAAAGCTCACAAGACACTATGCTTTCAGTGATTAGTCAAGAGATCACTCCAGTATTTGCACCAATGGGCATTACCAACAATAATTGGCCTGCAACAGTGGGTATTTTTACTGGTATTTTCGCTAAGGAATCGGTAATTGCAACATTAAATTCACTTTATTCTATGAATGATAATAACGAACAAGCTGAGCCATTCAGTTTGTCACAAGGCGTTTTAAAAGCATTAGCTACCATTCCCCAAAATTTGCAGACCTTGTCTGATGCGGTCTTAGATCCATTAGGGCTCACTGCTGTTTCGCAAGATATTGATTCGTTAAAAGTTGATTTAGAGGTAGATTCGGCGACGGTTTCACAAATTAAAATGGCTTTTGGTTCGCCTTCTGCCGCTATGAGCTATTTGATCTTTATTTTACTTTATACGCCTTGTGCCGCAGCGTTAGGGGCTGTATATCGTGAGGCTGGCTCAAAATGGATGATATTTGTGGCAATTTGGACTTTTACTATTGCGTGGCTAGCAGCAACAATTTATTACCAATGTACTTTGCTTGGACATTCGGCTGTAGCTACTTGGTGGCTCTTAGGATGCTGTATCTTTATTGTTGTGGCTTTGCTGTTTATGCGTTTTTTAGGGCGATATTCAACTTTAAATCAATAAGTTGAACTCAGTTTATGAAATCGTTGAAAATTATTGTATTGTCATTAAATAAATGGCTGGTTAATTTGTAAAAATAATAATAGAGGAGCGATTTGCAGGGCTCTCCCTGTAAATCATATTAATGTTATGTTAATGACGTCAATTCGTGATTATGTGCAATTAAAAGGCCGTGCATCATTGCAAGATATTGCAAGGCACTTTCGTTTACCTGAAAGTGCCACCGAGCAGATGTTACGGTTTTGGATAAAAAAAGGAATGATTAAATTAATCGTGCAAAATCAATTACTTCCTTGTCAAGCAGATAAATGCCATTCTTGCTCAAGTTGTAATTTAACAAATCATATTGAATATACTTGGGGGTAATCAAATGCATTTGTTAGATTTGTCTGACTATTTTAGTATTCATTAGTTTTTATTTTTATTGGTAGATTAATACAAATTAATAGAGATTTGATTTTGTGATTTAGTTCTCATAATTGAAATTATTTGTACGGTAAAAATAGCAAATATAACTAATAAAAATAAGTGAATTTATCTTGGTAAAGCTTGATAATAACGTCTTATTTACAGTTTGAGCTGTTTGTTTTTGCCAACAATATAATGAAATCATCGTCCGATGACAAAGTCGTTTTATTATCGAATAAATGTTATTATACTTCCATTATAGTAAAGCGCTGTATGAGGATAAAAAATATGAATCAATTAGATGAATTTAAAAAACTAACAGTAGTTGTAGCCGATACAGGTGATATCGATTCGATTAAACAATTTTCGCCTGAAGATGCAACAACTAACCCCTCTCTTGTTTTAAAGGCGGCACAGCTTCCTCAATATCGGTATTTGATTGATTCTGCGATTGAAACAGCTAAAAAATTAGGTGGTAGCAAAGAACAGCAATTGATTAATGCTTGCGATCAAGTGGCAGTCAACATCGGTGCTGAAATTTTAAAATCAGTGCCAGGACGCATTTCGACCGAAGTCGATGCTCGTTTGTCTTTTGATAAACAAGCGTGTATTGAAAAAGCTCGTAAAATCATTGCGCTTTATAAAGAAAAGGGCATTGATAAGTCGCGCATTTTAATTAAAATTGCATCAACGTGGGAAGGTATTAAAGCGGCTGAAGTGCTCGAAAAAGAAGGCATCAACTGTAATCTAACTTTATTGTTTTCATTTGCACAGGCACGAGCTTGTGCTGAAGTAAATGTCTTTTTAATTTCGCCTTTTGTTGGGCGTATTTATGATTGGTATCAAGCTAAAAAAACTATTGATCCTTACAATGCGGATGAAGATCCAGGCGTTATTTCTGTTCGTAATATCTTTAATTACTATAAACAGCATGGTTATAAAACCATTGTAATGGGTGCGAGCTTCCGTAAAGTCGATCAGATTTTAGCGTTAGCTGGTTGTGATAGATTGACTATTGCACCTAACTTACTTGCTGAAATGCAACAATCAAATGCCACTGTTGTTCAAAAACTTAATCCAAATCAACCTGTAGTTGCTCGACCAGAGCCAATGACTGAAGCCGAATTTAGATGGCAACATAATAGCGATGCTATGGCAGTTGAAAAGCTAGCCGAAGGAATCCGTGCTTTTGCCATAGACCAAGGCAAATTAGAAGATATGATTGGAGCATTATTATAATCATTTTGAGCACTAGGGGAGTTAACTCCCCATCTTTACCACTATTTTGTTTTGTTAATTTGACTAACGATTTCGCAAGTAATTTTACCTTGCATGTATTAACAATTTTTAACTCAAAAATTTTTTTGGAGATTACAACATGAATGCAACCTCACTATCTCACCGCGAACTGGCGAATGCGATAAGGGCATTAAGCATGGATGGCGTGCAAAAAGCAAAATCAGGCCATCCTGGAGCACCTATGGGTATGGCGGATATGGCTGAAGTCCTTTGGCGTGGTTTTTTAAAGCATAATCCAACTAATCCAAAATGGGCTGATCGCGATCGTTTTGTTTTATCAAATGGTCATGCGTCTATGTTGATCTACAGTTTATTGCATCTAACAGGTTATGCGGTGACAATTGATGATCTTAAAAATTTTCGTCAGTTGCATTCAAAAACAGCAGGTCACCCTGAATATGGTTATGTGCCAGGCGTTGAAACGACCACAGGTCCACTAGGGCAAGGTATTGCTAATGCCGTTGGTATGGCTATTGCCGAAAGAACCTTAGCTGCGCAATTTAATAAGCCCGATCACACTATTGTTGATCACCATACTTATGTGTTTATGGGCGATGGTTGTATGATGGAAGGTATCTCGCATGAAGTATGTTCGTTGGCTGGTACTCTTAAATTAGGAAAACTCATTGCATTTTACGATGATAATGGCATTTCAATTGATGGAGAAGTTGAAGGCTGGTTTACTGATGATACAGCTAAACGTTTTGAGGCTTATGGTTGGCATGTGATTAGTGGTATAGATGGTCATGATGCCAAAGCGCTAAAACAAGCCATTGAGCAAGCGCAAGCAGTAACTGATAAACCGTCATTATTAATGTGTAAAACCGTTATCGGATTTGGTTCGCCAAATAAAGCGGGTCGTCATGAAAGCCATGGTGCGCCATTAGGTGATGCCGAAATTGAAGCAACACGTAAAGCACTTGGCTGGGATTTCCCTGCTTTTGAAATTCCTAAAGCTTATTATGATGCTTGGGATGCTAAAGATAAAGGTAAGCAGTGTGAAGATGAATGGAATGCCCGTTTTGATGCGTATGCAAAAGCTTATCCTGAATTAGCCAAAGAATTTACACGCCGTGTTAATGGTGATTTGCCTGAAAATTGGTTACAAATTGCTAACGATGTGGTGAATAAATTACAAGCTAACCCTGCAACGATTGCAACGCGTAAAGCGTCGCAAAATGCCATTGAAGCCTTTGCACCTGCTTTACCTGAGTTTTTAGGTGGTTCAGCTGATTTAGCGCCAAGTAACTTAACTATGTGGTCAGGATCAAAAGAAATTTTAGCTAATCCTAGTGGTAATTATATCCATTATGGTGTGCGCGAGTTTGGTATGTCCGCTATCATGAATGGTATTGCATTGCATGGCGGGTTTATTCCATATGGTGCGACTTTCTTAATGTTTATGGAATATGCACGTAATGCGATTCGCATGGCTGCGCTAATGAAAATTCGGTCATTATTTGTTTATACTCATGATTCAATTGGTTTGGGTGAAGACGGACCAACGCATCAACCTGTTGAACAAATGGCTAGCTTACGTGTTACGCCAAATGTTAGCACATGGCGCCCGTGTGACCAAGTAGAGTCAGCGATTGCATGGCAATATGGTATTGAGCGCAAAGAAGGACCGACAGCATTAATCTTTTCAAGACAAAACCTAAAACAGCAAGAGCGTACAGCTGAACAACTAGCTAATGTTTATCGTGGTGGTTATATCCTAAATGATTGCACGGGCGTACCAGAATTGATTATTATTGCTACTGGTTCGGAAGTAGAGCTTGCTGTTGAAGCGTATCAACAACTGACCCAAGCAGGAAAGAGAGTACGTGTGGTATCAATGCCATCAACTGACGCATTTGATAAACAAGATAGTGCTTATAAAGAGTCAGTACTGCCATCATCAGTGACAGCTCGTCTTGCTATTGAAGCGGGTATTAGTGATTTTTGGTATAAATACGTTGGGTTAAATGGCAAAGTTATTGGCATGACAACTTTTGGTGAATCAGGACCGGCTGATCAACTGTTTAAAGAATTTGGCTTTACTGTTGAAAACGTACTTACACAAGCAAAAAGTTTGCTGAAATAGGTAACAATTAGCACTCTCAGTAATGCACTAAAAAACGCCATCATTTAGATTTGTTGATGGCGTATTCAAAACTAGTATCAATTAAAAGGATTTGGGTCTTCTTTTAATTGATCAAACTGAAATAGTTTATTGGTTTTCCAGTCTTTTATTTGTATTTGCGTTTGTTCTGGTATGTCTGTTAATTCATTTAGCATATAATCATGTCGTACATCTAATTTAATTCCTAACCAGTGGCTTAATAAATAAACAAGTTGTAATCCAGAGATTTGTTTATTAATTTTTTGTTGAGGTTTGTTATCTGAATCAAAAAAGATAAAAGGAATTCGATAGCTATCTTTATATTCGGCATTGTGTCTTAAGTCATTATATTGGTCGGTATGAGCAAGCCCATGATCTGCAAAGTAAACAACAGAATAATCTTGATTATGTTTTTTTAACATACCAATAGTTTGAGCAATAAGGTCATCTGTTTCTTTGATACTACTTGCATAACAAGAAAGATTTTTATTATTAAGATTAAACTGTACATCAAATTCTAATCGTTTACAAAAGTGAGGATGCGAACCTATAAGATGCATAATAATAAGTTTTGGTTTATTTCCTTCTTTTAGTAAAATATTATTTAATTCTGGTAATAATAATGTGTCATATTTCCCTCTTGATGATTTGCCATTATACTCGCCTTTTTTAGTATAAAAAGCATGCTGAGCATACGAGGCAATTCTTGGTACTGTAATCTCAATTTTTCCTAATTTTCCTTGATTTGATAGCCAATAAGTTTCAAATTTTGCATCATTAGCAATACTAACAATATTATTATTTAATTGTGCATGAACTTCTTTGCCATTTGGAAAAACAGATTGACTAATTATATGCGGAATGGATGATTGAGTATTTGGCGCTGGTGCAATAAGTCCATCCCAAATAATGCTGGCATGATTTCGAGCAAATGGTGTATTGTCATATTTAAATCCATAAGCACTCATATAGTCCTTTCGAACGCTTTCGCCAATAATAATAATATAGGTTTTATGCTTTGGATTAACCGATATAATTGGAATGCTATTGGTTTGTTCAATCTGTTTAATTTGCTGCTGTTTCTCTGTTAAATATAGTTTTCCGCTTTCATAGAATGCAATACAAAATTCTAAAATAGGATATTTAGTATTGCTAAAAATAGAGTAAATTGTTGAATTGAAAGTATCGGGATGATATTTAATAGTTACTTTTATTGGTTTATGGAAGCATAGCCCTAATATGAAAATAATCAAATAGCGATTATTTACTTTTGGAAACGGAAATTTTTTAAATAAGAAAATAAAAAATAGTATCAAGATTGTAGGAATAAAATAAAAATAAATAGGTAGTTGTGAACAAAATTCTGATATTTCATCAAAGTCTGTTTCTGCGATAGAGCTAATTACGGCAACATTCGGCGGGCCATAATAAAATCCTACAGGTAGATAAAGAGCAGCTATCACAAACCAAATGCAAAAAAAAACGCGAAAAAAAGTAAGTCTAGCTAAAAAGATCAGAGAAAAATATGTTAGAAATATACGATCAAAACGTTGCGGAAGTCCTAACAAATAAACAAGCAGAATGGAAAGACAAAGGCACATTCCATGTAAAAATAAGGTTTCTTTTTTTATCACTATTGTAACTGTATTAATTATTGGTAATTTTTGAGTCTGGTAATTATATATTTATTAGTTTGTTAAGCAATACTTGATGTATAATTCACTCGCATTATTTACAGTATTAAGAAAAATTATTGTAATAAATATGTATAAAAAAAATATTAATTGTTTGTTATTGAGAAACGATTTAGCGTTTATACAATAAAACAAAAATCACAGTCACTAACTTAGCATTGATATTTAATGCCAGTTGTCCCACTATTTATAAAGCATTAAAACTCTACTGTCACAAGCTTTTTAAATACAATTAGGTTCAAGTGAACGTTATAAAATAACAAAATATGGGCTTAAAAGGCAGGTTAAATTTGAGAAAACGATAACAGATCGTCTAAATTCGGCTCAGTCAACTTTTTACAGTATGATGTGTTAGCACAAATATCTTATACTATTAACGATATTTGCTCAGGTAACGGCGCCGAATACAAAGGAACTATTGGGCATGATTTTGTTAAGTTTTGCCAAGACAATAAAATCAATTAAAAGTTAACTAAAATTGCCCATCCTCAAACTAATGGTAAAGCTGAGCGAGTGATAAGTTTATTAATGGAAATTTGGTATGAACAAGAAGTATTGGTCGATGTAATTGCCAACAAGCCAAATTTTGTCATTTTATTAACTTTTACAATACATTTAAACTACATAAAGGCTTAAATGGTGCTACACCTTATGAGATGCTTGAATTTTATTTTAACAAAAATGTGTAAACAACCAGAGGAGATCCTACAACCATTAAATGATATCGATTTCTAAATATTTTTTACAACTATCGCACAATAAATTTATATAAGCTTTTTTCATTAGATTAAGGTATTCGACATTTCTTTTAAAAATATATTTGAATATGAGCTTAAGTTATCTTGGTTTTTCCCAAATGGATGCCTTTTTCCTAATTTAATTAACCAACGACTAAATTGATTTAAATAGGCTTTATTATCAGCATTAACTTCAAATATTGCCGAATCACAATAAGATTCGACTAATAAATCTAGCAATTGTAAAAAATCCTCATCATTTTTTAATATTTCTTCAGTTTTTAGTAGTTGAAGAGAATTCATCAAATTTATTATTTCAGGTAACGTTAAAATAGTTGGGCCATTTCTTATATTAGTCAATATTTCTTGAATCATTTTTATTTACCTAAAATTAACATGTAGAATTTATTAAAATATATAATAACTCATGCTTACTGTTTTAAATTCACATTTTCAGCGAGTTGTGTAGAAATTTTTATCAAAAAACATGATACGGATGATAACAGGTAATCATTACCTGTTTGCCCAAATAGGTGCTTAAATATGAAGTGATTACGTTCTTTCGCATTTGAGTGCCCGTAGTGATCATTATATTATTGTGCTTATTCTTAACCCTTGAGCACTTAATCCCTAAGCGATAGCTAAAACTATGGGGCTAATTAAGGCTAATTGCCCAAAAAGATAGCTCATGCAAGGTGGCTCAGTAAGATTAACGTTGGTGATGATCAAGCGCTTTAATGAGTAAAAAAACACAAAAGCGCTTCTATAAAAGCAAAAAACGAATTTATATTGAAACACGACCTACCTGAAAGTTTGGATAAAATTCCTAATTATAATCAATACAAATTCATTACTTTTTCTAGATACTTAATAATGCATTATTTTTAATTAATCTTTCTTAAATACTAAGGCGTTATTTAGTAATTCTAGCACGAGGTTAAGCGTGTCTTGTAGAATTTGTTGATGCAGGTTTGGCTTATTTTTGTATACCACACTAATATTGGCAAGCCCTTCAAGTATTACCATTAGTTTATTTGTTAAAGATGCCTTATTGGGGTAATTTTCAAGCTTATAAAAAATAAGATTTCGAATAAATTCTTTATGCTCTACCACAATATCAGATATGCATGATGAATCTTCTGGTATTTCTTCCATTGCACGGATAAACAAGCAGCCGTTAAAGTTTTCTTCGCAATACCACTTTTCATGCCATTCAAAAATCTTCATAATAGCTTCTGTTCCATTAAGGTTGAAGATAGCTTCGTTAAGTTTTGCTTTAAACCTCAAATCTCTTTGCTTTAATACTTCAAGTATCAATTTATCTTTACTGCCAAAATTATTGTATAAGGTTGTTTTAGAGCATCCTGATTTATCTCTTATCTCATCGACGCCAGCATTAGCAAAACCACTTCGATAAAACAGCGCTTCAGCCGTTTCCATTATTCGTTTGTATGTTTTTTTCAAAATAAATTACCTGAAATAAATTGCAAGGTGTACTGATCTGTACTACTATTAATTTTGTACAGATCGGTACAGTTTTATTTAATCATTATTATAACCAAACAGGACAATAGCGAATGAAATTCTTTTTTTTCGATGGCGAAAAACTACCAAGTAGACCCAAATTACTGGACTTAACACAGGGGGTGTTAGGCGGCTTTTTGGCAATTTTAACATTAGTATATTTGACAATATACTCTGGTAGCTATTTTATAATGGCTCCGTTTGGCGCTTCTTGTGTAATTTTATTTGCAGTTTCTCAATCTCCTTTGGCGCAGCCTAGAAATGTGATCTTTGGGCATCTTATCTCAGCGTTTATTGGGTTGCTGTTTTTAAAGTTGCTTGGTGATTCAGTATTCGTTATCGCTTTCTCTGTGGGATGTGCTATTGCTGCTATGCAGTTTTTGCGATGCGTGCATCCACCAGCAGGCGCTAATCCGCTAGTTATATTGTTAACAGCAAATCAAATTAATTATGATTTTAGCTTTTTGCTGTTTCCCGTGTTATCAGGCTCTATCGCATTAGTTATCATTGCGTACATTGTCAATAATCTTATCGGAAAAAGCAAGTGGCCAATCTATTGGTTTGCGCTCTTTCGTAATAAAAAATTATAGATAAATTTCCAATAAAAACGCGACTAATATTATTTTTATTGGAAATAATATAATTGTTTTTTCTCAAACCTGCTTGCAAATGGATGCAAAGATTTACAGTTAATATTGCAGTTAATTTAACGGTTAAGATTCTAAAGGAAGGTAATACGATAGTCGTTGTTGCTTTAGTGTATTGAGTAATAATCTAAAGCAATTTCGAGTTGGTTTTATGTCATCATTAATGGTATTTTATCACCACAATCATTATTGTTTTTCATTGTTGTAATTTTTAACTAATATTGCATAATAGAAATAAGTTATCACAATCAAAGCAATAATCTTATAAATTATTTAAATTTTAGAGTACAATAATAGTTACTTATCTTAATGATCATGTCTTATTTTGGTTTTTGCTCATAAAATAAATGTGAGTTGATTGTCAATTACACAAAAGTTACACCGATTTTTATATAAATTGTTACCTGTTCCAATTTGGAAGTTTTGTTCAATTCTGTATTTGGAATTGTAGTTCAACATATTATGTTAGCTGGGAGAAAGGAAATGTATTTATTAGAAATGGCACCAAAATTTTTGTTAGCACTAGTTATTTTACTTATTTACGTCAAGTTATCAGGTAAAAGTCAAATTGCACCAATGTCACAGCTTGATCAGGTCGGTAGTATGGTTATTGGTGCGCTCGTTGGGGGAGCGTTGCTGAGCCCAACGGTATCACCATGGGAGGCAGCGGGGTTAGTTGCTATTTGGGCTGGCTTGCTTGTTTTGATCCGATTTATCAAATCTAAAAATTCACGTCTACGAGATGCTATAGATGGTGAGCCTATTCAATTAGTTAAAAATGGTCATTTAATCACAGATAATTTTGTTAAAGCTAATTTGCCAGTAAGAGATTTTGAAACCTTAGTTAATATACAAGGCATAGCTTCGTTTGATGAGTTAAAAGAAGTTTGGTACGAGTTAAACGGTTCTTTAACCATTATCAAACAAGGTGATAAAGATATTGCCCTGCTTATTATTGAAAATGGCGGTATTAGTCATGATAATCTTGAGCAACTCAAAAAAGATGAAGATTGGGTTAAACGTGAAATTTCAAGGCAAGGATATGAAAAAATAGAAGATATTTTTTGTGCTGAGTGGTTTGATAATAAGTTAATTATTTATCCTTATGATGCAGTTCGTGAAGGTAAAAAATAAACATTACTTGTATTTTAGGGTGGCGCAATCCACCCTTTCTTGCTGATTTATTTTGGCTTTTGTTGTGATTAGCGCAGTTGACTATCTTTACTGCCTCGGCGATTATATAAACTTGATGCTTTAGCAATTCGCTTGTCGATTTCTTGTTGGCAAGTCAAACAATATTGTACGCCGGGTAATGCTATTTTTCTGGCTTCAGCGATAGGGTCGCCACACTCAATGCAAAAGTGAGCGCTAATTGTACCGTAATTGAGTTGTCGCCTTGCGTTTTCTATAGCATCGGCAATAGTACCTTCGATTTGTTGGTTAACAGCATCGTCAGATGCCCATCCACTTGCCATAAAAGTAGCCTCCTATAACTGAAATAGTAGGGTAATGACATGGTGTTTTTTTGGGCTGTTTCAAGTAATTTAGGGCGTTAATTACCCAAAAATTATGTTATTGACTACAGCGGTGCGCGTATTTAATTTAACATTATCAAAATGTGGAGGTTTTTATGCAACAATATGAACAAGCAACATTTGCTGGTGGTTGTTTTTGGTGTATGGTAAAACCCTTTGATAAGTATGAGGGCGTGATCAATGTTGTATCGGGTTATACAGGTGGGCATGTAATTAATCCAACCTATCAACAAGTCTGTTCAGGCACAACAGGGCATACTGAAGCCGTGCAAATTACGTTTGATCCGAAAGTTATCAGCTATAAAAAATTGCTAGAAATTTTTTGGCAACAAATTGATCCCACTGATTCTCAGGGACAATTTGCCGATCGGGGCGATTCTTATCGTCCTGTAATTTTTTATCATAATGAATATCAACATAAACAAGCGCTGGCCTCTAAACAAGCATTACAAGCCAGCGGGAAATTTGATAAACCAATTGGTGTTGCCATTGAGCCTGCTGTGAGTTTTTATGTAGCTGAAGACTACCACCAAAATTATTACACTAAACAACCGCAACGCTATAACCAATATTATCAACTATCAGGGCGCTCTCATTTTTTGGCTCGACATTGGCAAAAACACAAATAAAAGGATGAGTTAATAATGCAAAATTATCCGCACTATGGCCGTAAACAAAAATGGGTTCATTGGCTAACTTTTACCTTGGTTTTGCTCACGTTTTTAGTGGTTATATTTAAGGGGGTATTGTCAAACTATTTGGGGGGTATGCCGGTTATTTACTTATTGCATAAATCTTTGGGTATATTGATTTTTGTCTTAACATTGTGGCGCTTTGTGTTAATAAAGCGCGATGGTGTACCAGATGTTTTATCCAAAGATCATAAATTACAGCGAGTCTTGTCAAAATCAACGCAAGGATTTATCTACATTTTATTGATTATTGTGCCACTCTCTGGTTACTTGATGAGTTGTTATCCGTTGAATTTTTTGGGTATCATCTCTATACCTGCTGTTGATTTGCCAAATCAGGCTTATCAAATATTTCATAGCGTTCATCAAGCCAGTTCATATTTACTTGGTATTTTACTTATCATACATATAGCTGGCGCTTTATATCATTATTTTGTAATTAAAGATAAAGTATTGCAATCGATGTTAAACTGATGTTAACCGACATTAATTAAAACAAGTAACTTTAAACTACGAGAAGGTGATTTATGAATAAAAACATGAAAGAAAAAGCGCTATCCATATTAACACCTATGCAATATTATGTTACCCAACAAAATGGTACAGAGCCACCGTTTGATAATGAATTTAATGCCAATCATCGTGAAGGATTATATGTCGATATAGTATCTGGTGAACCACTATTTACCTCGTTAGATAAATTTGATTCAGGCTGTGGCTGGCCTAGCTTTGCTAAGCCAATAGATAAAAGTAGTATTATTGAAAAAAAAGATACCAGTTTTGCTATGCGTCGCACCGAAGTGCGATCAGCGAATGCCGACTCTCATCTTGGACATGTTTTTACTGATGGTCCAAAAGAGCTAGGTGGGTTACGCTACTGTATTAATTCGGCTGCTTTACGATTTATACCTAAAGATGAATTAGAATATGCTGGTTATGGGCAGTACATAAAGCTATTTGATAAATAATAAATAACAGTCGATAAAATAGAACTTATAAAATAACAACCCTATCATCTAACAAGATGATAGGGTTGATAAAATCTTTGCAAGCTTAGTTGTTTCGTTTAAATAAAATATAACTAATTAACAAAAATACAACACTGGTTATCAACGATCCAACGATGGGATAAATTCCAATAACAATACTCACTTGTGCAAATAAATTATCAGCAATATAAAATAAGAAACCGAAGCTAATACCAATTACTATACGAATGCCCATCGATACGCTACGTAATGGACCAAAAATAAATGACAATGCGAGCAACATCATCACAGCAACAGAAACGGGTTTGATAATCTTTTTCCAAAATAGCAAATCATAATACTTGGTATCTTGCCCTGAGCTTTTAAGAAATTGCGAATATTGATAAAGTCCAGAAGCTGACAATGAGTCAGGATCAAATGCGACAATACTTAATTTATCTGGAGTAATGTTTGTTTTCCAAGGGATGGATACCATATTGACTCCTACCACTTTATTGAGCGCTGTTAGATCATTTTTTTCCACTTGCGATAAAGTCCAACTGTCATTTTCATATACGCCATAAGCAGCATGGGTGATGGATAGCAATTTATTTTGATCAACCGAATAAATATAAACATTAGATATTGAATTATCGTTATTCACCTGTCCAATAAATACATAATCATTACCGTCTTTAGCCCAAAGGCTGCCTTGCTGTGCCATTAAGGTATTACCATAAAGCTTTTCAGAGCGCATATTGCGTGCAGTCTGCTCGCTAATAGGAGCAATCCATTCTCCAACTGCCATTGTAATTAATACGAGCGGTAATGCTGTTTTCATAACCGCAAGGGCAATTTTGAAACGACTAAAGCCTGACGTTTCCATCACAATTAGTTCACTGCGTGATGCCAATAAGCCTAAACCAATTAAAGCCCCCAATAATGCAGCCATAGGAAAGAAAACTTCTAAGTCTTTTGGCGCCATTAAAAAGGTATAAACACCAACAGAAAACGCATCATAATCAACTTTTATTTTTCGAAGTTGATCTATAAAACGAATAATACCCGACAGACTAATCAGCAGAAAAAGGCTAACACCAATGGTACTTAAAATAGTTTTACCAATATAACGATCTAAAATCGAAAACACACTTTTCTCCTTAAGATACCGAATATTTCAAGCGAAGTTTACGCATAAATAGATTATCCCAACAATTTAAAATGAGTGCCAATACAAAATATCCTAAATTCAACGTATAAAACCACAATTCAGGATCTAATCGGCCTTTCCCTGCATTAGCCTTAATTGAACTAGCTGACAGAAAATAAACCAAATAAAGCAGTAACGCTGGAAAAACTTGAGCTAGGCGCCCTTGGCGTGGGTTAGATACGCTCAGAGGAATAACTAAAAATGCCATCAAAGGCACCGAAATAATCAATGTTATTCGCCAATAAAATTCTGCATTGGCTTTAGGGGTATTAAGATTTGTAAGTTCAGACAATCCCAACTGTTGAACATTGGTTTTATCGACCCCTTCAGTAATATTGAGTTCTTTGGGTTTAATGATACCTAAATAATTATGAAAGTTTGAGATCCGAAAATCTTTTAATTGCGCTGTGCCTTCATAACGGTTGGCATTTTCAAGCTTAATGATTTGATTGCCTTCATCATCATGACCTGTTTTACCCTTATTGGCAAGAATGATCGATGGTCGTTGATTGGCTTTGGGATTGATTTGCGCAATAAATACGTTTTCTAGGTTATTATTATCAACATTACCAATATAAATCACTGAATTACCATCTGGCGTTTGTTGAAATTGACCCGCTAATAACCCCGCTAAACTCGGGTTTATTTTCGCATTTGCAAGTAGCTGATCTTGCTTAACGTTAGACCAAGGACCAAACCAAAGTGCATTCAGCGCTGTCAATATGCAGGTTAGAATGCAGAGGAAAAGCACCACTTGATAAGTTAAATTCTTTTTAATGCCACAAGCATACATAGCGACCATTTCACTGTCAGAATAAAGTCGTCCAAAGACAACAAGTACGCCTAAAAAAAGACTTAGCGGTAAAATAAGATCAGCCATATTTGACACGCCCAAAACTAATAATGGCATAATTAATTCTCGGGGGATCGAACCATCAATAGCGCTTGACAGAATTCTGATTAATTTTTGAGAAAAGAAAATCAGCAATAAAATAAATAGAATTGCTCCTTGGGTTTTCAATGTCTCTTTAACTAAATATCGACGAATTATCACAACTTACCTATATATGTTGGCGTAAAATCTGACTATTATAATCTGATTTGAGCGCTTTTAGTTATCTTTTTGTTGCTATCCAATAACGAAGCGATAGAATATTCATTATCTTTATCAATTCATAAACGAGAAACACCATGGAATTTCAAATAAAAAATAGTGCTATTATCACCAAGCAAAAAGCAGAGTGTTTAGTTATTTCAATTGCTTCAGGAAAAAATCAATCCGATTTTGTTAAAGATATTGACAACTCAACCCATGGTTTAGTTAGCCAACTCATTAAATCGGGTGACATAAGCAGTGAGTTGGGTAGAACTACGTTACTCTATGCCAACAGCAACAATTTAAAACAAAAACTGTTATTTGTCGGTTGTGATAAAGCCAAAAATTTTGATTTGTCACAAGCCAAAAAGGTGATTCAAGCAGTCATAAAAGAAGTTCTTGCCAAAAAAATCAAAAATATTGCATGGGATTTGTTAACAATTAATCAAGCCAATAGTGCTCAAATCGCTAAACAATTACCGCAAATTGTTAGCGATATTACTTATCAATTTGATGAATTTAAAACGACTAAAGCGCCTGTACCAAGTTTAACTAATGTGACATTATTCACTCACAACGAAAATGAGTTACCACAGTTAGCTAGTAATTTGTTACAAGGTCAAATTATTGCTGATGCGATTGCCACAACAAAAAACATTGCCAATATGCCATCAAACGTTTGTAACGCAAAATACTTAGCCGATCAAGGTAAACAACTAGGCAAATTACACTCGTCATTAAAGGTCACTTGCCTTGGCGAAGATGAGTTGGCAAAATTAAGCATGAATGCTTATTTAGCCGTCGGGCGTGGTTCAGAAAATGAATCAATTATGACCATTATTGAATATGCAGGAGCAAAAGACAAACAAGCCAAACCGTATGTATTAGTCGGCAAAGGGCTTACTTTTGATTCTGGTGGCATATCTATCAAACCATCGGCAGGTATGGATGAAATGAAATATGATATGTGTGGTGCAGCGACGGTTTATGGCGTTATGCAAGCTGTAGCCGAATTAAAATTACCAATTAATGTCGTAGGTATTATGGCAGGTTGCGAAAATATGCCAGATGGAAACAGTTATCGGCCTGGTGATATATTAACGACAATGTCTGGTACCACTGTTGAAGTAATTAACACCGATGCTGAAGGTCGTTTAGTGTTATGTGATGCTTTAACTTATGTTGAACGTTATAATCCAAAAGCGGTTATTGATATTGCTACCTTAACGGGAGCTTGTATTGTTGCATTGGGGCATCACTATACAGGCGTAATGGGCAATAATGATCAATTGATAGCACAACTTGTTTCCGCCTCTCAAAAAGCAGGTGACAAAGCATGGGCACTACCGATTGATAATGACTTCCAAGAACAAATTAAATCTACATGTGCCGATATTGTGAATGCTGGTGGTCGAGATGGGGGCACCATTACTGCTGCATGCTTTTTATCACGCTTTACCGAAAAATATCAATGGGCGCATTTAGATATTGCCGGCACAGCATGGAGCTCAGGTGCAAAAAAAGGTGCAACAGGACGCCCTGTGGCGATGTTGATTCAATACTTACTAGACCAATAAATTGAGCGTTGATCTAATGAAAAAAGTCATCTTCTACTTACTTGAAAACCAAACACAAGCCGACGAATCGGGCATTTTGTTTTTTGAGAAGTTAGCATGTCAAAAAATTGTTGAAGCATGGCACGCGAATCAGCGCGTGCAAGTTGCTTGTCAAGATCAGGCTCAGGCCGAACGAATCGATGAATACCTTTGGCAACTGGAAACGGATAATTTTGTTCCTCATAATTTGGCTGGCGAAGGGATGAAAGGCGGATCGCCGGTTGAAATTAGTTGGCCACAAAAACGGAGTAGCGCAAGCCGTCAGTTGCTGATTAATTTACAAGAGCAGTTTCCCGAATTTGCTGGTGTCTATCGTGATATTATCGATTTTGTGCCAACCGATGAGCGACTAAAGTCGCTCGCAAGGGTTAGGTATAAGTTATATAAAGAGGCTGGCTTTAATCTTAAAACGATTCCGATAATTTGTGACTAAAAAAGTACCTTATTAATTTATTTTTGTTTTTTGCTCTCAATAAAAACTTCAATAAAATCAATATCTTTTCTGACAGTTTTTTGATGGCGATTAACAAGATACCGAACAATCGACAATCGTTTTAAACTTGTTTTATCAATTCATTAAAATTAATTACCATAACGAATTTAAATCGTTTATAAAAAGTTTTTTGCAAATCTCATCTGGTTTTTCTTTTGTTAAGCAAGGCGGTATGTTCTATTTTTTTAGTGTCACGCTCATTTCAATACTTAATAATAACTACCGGCAACTAGTGCAATGTTATATCGCTAGTTAACCTAAAAATAGATAAAACCCATCATTAATCTAAACGCCTTTTATGTCATAAAAGCGGGTATTAGTCAAAGTTAACAGCGTTAACTATTGTTGATGCTATTTGTTTAAGGCCGGAAATATACTAGCAATTGAGAAAAATTCGCAAATTGAATAAAAATATTAGGCGAAATGATTTTTACCGAAAATAATGACCACCGAAGTAAATAGTGCTTGAAAATGAAAAAGAGCACCTTGTGTAACCATTTTTATTATTGTCTGTTTAAAGACTATTTTGCCAGTTTATGGTATGATTAGCGCCAAATTCAATGGCAATAATGCGTTATGGTGATTATGAGTTATCAAGTTCTGGCACGCAAATGGCGACCAAAATCATTTTCCGAAGTTGTTGGGCAGCAACATGTCCTTAAAATTCTGTCTAATGCGCTTTCACTTGGACGCGTCCATCACGCTTATTTGTTTTCTGGTACTCGTGGTGTAGGTAAAACGTCGATTGCCCGTTTATTGGCTAAGGGTTTGAACTGCGAAACGGGTATAACAGCCACTCCTTGTGGTGTATGTGATAATTGTCGTGATATTGAGCTAGGTCGATTTGTTGACCTTTTAGAAATTGATGCCGCATCACGTACTAAAGTTGAAGATACACGTGAAATACTTGATAATATTCAATATTTGCCAACAAAAGGTCGATTTAAAGTTTATTTGATTGACGAAGTGCATATGTTGTCTCGCAGTAGTTTTAATGCGCTACTAAAAACTTTAGAAGAGCCTCCTGAGCATGTTAAGTTTTTATTAGCGACCACCGATCCGCAAAAATTACCCATTACGATATTATCACGTTGTTTGCATTTACATTTAAATGTGCTTGATACGGCTTTAATTAGCCAGCAACTTGAGCGTATTTTACAATTAGAACAAATCAGTAGTGATCCCAAAGCAATTAGCTTATTAGCAAAAGCAGCTAACGGCAGTATGCGTGATGCTTTGAGTTTGACTGATCAAGCGATTGCTCTTGGCAATGGTATCATTGATGCAAAATCAGTGGCAATAATGCTTGGCACACTTGATAAATCGATTCCATTTGCTCTTGTTGAGGCAATGCATAATGGTAATGGCAATGCCTTAATGCAACAGATTGAAGCGGCAGCTATGCAAGGTGCAAATTGGGATCATTTATTAGCTGAAACAATTACACTGTTGCACCAAATTGCTTTATTGCAAGTAGTACCAACGGCACTTGGTGATTATACTGATAATGAAGAGCGCATCCGTTTTTTAGCACAATCTATGGCGCCAAATGATGTACAACTTTTTTATCAAATTCTATTGATGGGGCGTAAAGAACTAAGTTTTGCACCTGATAAAAAAATTGGCGTGGAAATGAGCTTTTTACGTGCTTTAGCTTTTATACCAAAGTCGGTTGATGCTGTTACATCATCAGTAATGCTACGGACTGCAAGCAATACGCAGCAACCAGAGTCAATCCAAGCACAACCTAAGACTAATCAACAATCGCAAACACAACAACCTAAAAATAATGTTGAGCAGGTTACATCTCAACAACGTTCGTTACACGCAGTAACAAGTTCGAGTTTACCACCAAAGTTACAAACCGAAGAACAAAAAAAGAACGATTTAATGGCAGATGTAGTTCCTTTAAAAGCGGAACCAACTGCTGATGCAAAACCGAAAACGGTTGATTTAGCGATTCCTGATGATGCTCCGTCGGTGACTAAAAGCATTTTAGAAATGCGTATGCAGCTAATCAAAGAGGAACAAAGTTCAAAAAAGTCTGAATTGGTTGATGTAAATCAACCTAAAAAACGAGTCGTTAATGAGTCACTGACGCGAATTAAACAGAATATTCAGCAACCAGTAAATGAGGTTAGCGCAGATCCCCATAATACGGATCATGATGATAGTAAAGAAGAAATCACTGCTGAAAATTATCAATGGCAAGCTAGTGGTTTAATTGCTATGAAGGAAGAATTGGTTATTGATACTAAGGCCTTTCGTGAATCGCTTAACGGCGACAAAACCCCCGAAATGACCCAAAAACTGATTACAGAAATGGCGCAAAAAAATGCTTGGTGTGCCGAAATTGAGCAATTGAATTTGCCACCGTTGCTTAAACAAATTGTGGTTAATGCCGTTTTTCAACAAGTGGATGATAATACTATTGTGTTACGTGTGCGCTCGGCAGTTAAGCATTTAATTAATTCGGCAAATAACGTAGCTAAAGTGCAAAAGGCGCTTTGTGAACAACGTAAGCAAGAACTTGATGTAAAAATCATTATTGATGACAATCAAGATGATAAAACACCATTGGAAATGCGCGAAGCATTGTATCAACAAAAATTAGCACAAGCTAAAATAATCATTGCTGAAGATCCCAAAGTGGCAACAATTTGCCGATATTTTGACGCTAAGATTGATGAGACAAGTGTTCGTCCTGTATAATACAGCGATATTTTTTTAACGAGGAATAATTATGTTTTCAGGTGGAAAAGGTGGCTTGGGCAATTTAATGAAACAAGCCCAACAAATGCAAGCAAAAATGCAACAAGCGCAAGAAGAGATCGCCAAATTGGAAGTTACTGGCGAGTCTGGTGCCGGCTTAGTCAAAGTTACGATTAATGGTGCACACAGTTGTAAGCGTGTTGAAATTGATCCATCACTTATGGCTGATGATGATAAAGAAATGTTAGAAGATCTTATTGCTGCTGCTTATAATGATGCAGCGCGTCGTTTAGATACAGCACAGAAAGAACGTATGGCGCAAGTTACTGGCGGCATGCAATTACCGCCAGGTTTTAAAATGCCATTCTAAGATAACGCATTAATTTTGCGATTTATGTTGCCGACATAGTCAACAAATGTCGGCAATATTATTTTATTGCCTGTCTATTTATACAGTTTTTCTTTATTATTTTTTTGCTATCGGGTAAACTACGCTTAATTATTTGCTGATTTATTACGCTTTATTATTAAGGATATATTGTGATTGGTCGTTTACGAGGCACTATTATTGAAAAACAACCCCCAAAAGTACTGATTGAAGTTGGCGGTGTCGGTTATGATGTATTTATGCCGATGACCTGTTTTTATGAATTACCCGAAAATGGGCAAGAAGTTATTGTGTTAACCCATTTTGCAGTTCGTGAAGATGCTCAAGTATTGTATGGCTTTAATCAAGATCAAGAGCGTGAGCTATTTCGTGAGCTAATAAAAGTCAATGGAGTAGGACCTAAATTAGCGTTAGCCATTTTATCAGGTATGTCCGCAGGGCAATTTATTAGCGCTGTTGAGCAAGGTGAAATTAAAACCTTAGTAAAACTACCCGGTGTAGGTAACAAAACAGCTGAACGGTTAATTGTGGAAATGAAAGATCGCATTAAACGGTTTGGAGAACAATCATCAAGCGCTAGCACCGCTATTGAAACAAATAGTGTTCAAAAATCGGCTAATCAAATTGAAAGCGAGGCGGTTTCAGCTCTAATTGCACTTGGTTATAAACCGCAAGAAGCCAGTCGTATCATTAATAAAGTCATTAACCCAGATATGGATTGTGAAACACTGATTCGTGAAGCCTTAAAATCGGCATTGTAAATAGGGATTTATTATGATTGAAGCGGATCGTTTGATCGCCCCACAAGTACAAAAAGAAGAAGAATCGTTAGATCGTGCTATTCGCCCCAAATATTTGGGCGAATACATCGGCCAACCACAAGTGCGCGAACAAATGAAGATTTTTATTCAAGCAGCTAAACAACGTAGTGATGCGCTCGATCATGTGCTTATATTTGGTCCGCCTGGGCTTGGTAAAACCACGTTAGCTAACATTGTAGCGAACGAAATGAATGTTAATTTACGTACTACATCTGGTCCTGTTTTAGAAAAAGCGGGCGATTTAGCCGCTATGCTAACCAATTTAGAGCCTAACGATGTATTGTTTATTGATGAAATTCATCGCCTATCACCTGTAGTTGAAGAAATTTTATACCCAGCGATGGAAGATTACCAACTAGATATTATGATTGGCGAAGGGCCTGCGGCACGTTCGATCAAAATTGATCTTCCTCCCTTTACATTAATTGGTGCAACAACGCGAGCTGGTTCGTTGACTTCGCCACTGAGAGATCGCTTTGGTATTGTACAACGTCTTGAATTTTATCGTGTTGAGGATTTGGAATATATTGTTAGTCGCAGTGCCAAATTTTTAGGCATGGATCTGTCAGATGAAGGGGCTTATTTGATTGCCAAACGTTCACGTGGTACTCCTCGAATTGCTAATCGCCTTTTGCGTCGTGTGCGCGATTATGCTGATGTAAAGTCCAAAGGTGTTATCGATAAAAAAATCGCTACTCAAGCACTGGATATGCTTGATGTTGATAACGAAGGTTTTGATTATATGGATCGCAAATTATTGCTTACTATTATCGAAAAATTTATGGGTGGGCCTGTTGGCTTAGATAATATTGCGGCGGCAATTGGCGAAGAGCGCGAAACGATCGAAGACGTGCTTGAACCGTTTTTAATCCAACAAGGTTATATCCAAAGAACCCCTCGTGGCAGAATTGCAACGCCACATGCGTACCGCCATTTTGGCATTATTCAGGATAATTAGCCCAGTGTGTCAATAAATGTATATTAGCAAAAAGCGCAATGATTTGATGATTTGCGCTTTTTATTACGGATATTTTATTGCGATTTCAGCTTAACCAAGTTCTTTTTCGGTAAAAATACCACTAAATAAGTCAGTACTTAAATAGCGTTCGCCAGAAGAAGGCAAAATGACAACAATGGTTTTATTTGCATTTTCAGGTAATTTAGCTAAACGATCGGCTGCAAAAACCGCAGCACCAGACGATATGCCTGCTAAAATGCCTTCTTTTTCCATTAATATACGAGCGGTATCAATAGCATCTTCGTTAGAAACTTTTTCGACCAAATCGATTAAACTTAAATCTAGATTTTCAGGAATAAAACCAGCCCCAATACCCTGAATTTTATGCGGTCCTGGCTTGATTGATTCACCTGCTAGCGCCTGAGTAATTACGGGTGAATTAGTTGGCTCAACGGCGACTGCAGTAATATTTTTACCTTGCGTTTTTTTGATATAACGTGTTACACCAGTGAACGTACCACCAGTTCCAATACCAGCAACAAACACATCGATTTGACCATCGGTATCATTCCAAATTTCAGGACCAGTGGTTTTTTCGTGAATTTCAGGGTTAGCTGGGTTACTAAATTGTTGAAGCATGATATTTTTTTGTGGATTACTGGCAACAATTTCTTCGGCTTTATCAATGGCACCTTTCATACCTTTTGATGCTTCAGTCAATACTAAGTTGGCACCTAAAGCTTTTAACAGCTTTCTGCGTTCAATACTCATGCTTTCAGGCATAGTTAATGTTAGCTTATAACCACGAGCTGCAGCGACAGCCGCAAGTGCAATACCCGTATTACCGCTGGTCGGCTCAATTAATTCAACATCTGAAGTTAATAAACCACGCTTTTCCGCATCCCAAATCATATTCGATGCAATACGACACTTCACGCTAAAACTTGGATTACGTGATTCGACTTTAGCTAAAATATTACCATGACCAAAGTGTTTTAAACGAACAAGTGGGGTATGACCAATAGTTTGTGAATTATCATCAAATATTTTGCTCATTATCATTTCCTTATTTAGTCACAGTTAGATAGGCGACAGCCATCTATCTGGTTACTTAATCATATTCGCTATTATAAATCTATCTTAAAAAGATGGTACTAATTAATTAGTATAATGATATTCATTTAAGCTATAAGCGGGAAAATGGCTTTTTATCAAAAAGCTAAAAGCATATTTTGGTGCGAATAAAGGTTTAATAAAAATTCGATGCTAAAATAAAAATTAAATAAAATCAATGGTTTTTCTGAATGATTTTTAACTTGCCAACTTTAAAAAAACTAAGAAAAATTGAACAAGATTAATGGAAAAAGGATATCAAAATGGAGATAACTTATCAGAAAATAACGTTTTAATTTATTAAAATTAAAGTAGTAGGGTATTTAACCTGAAAGCCAAACAGGTTGGAGTCATTTATAAAATGAAGCTATGACCTTATCTTTGGTGCTAAAAAGTGTAGATACACCAAGCTATCTAGCCTTTTAAGGTATATAGCAAATAAGTTGAATGCATAATTTAGAACTTATCTATATTTTATTTAGTTGCAGTAGCCTTCGTTTGGTTAGGATCAAAATCAGCCCAATATAAAGCAAGGCAGGCTGAATTAGGGGCTATTTACTCAAACGTAAAAAAGGTATTAGGAACAGTATGGGTTAACCAAACACCATTATCAGCTAAATAGAACTTGAAGCCTTGTTGATGCATTAACAAAGCTTTTACTTTTAATACAATCGGTTTACCATGTCGTTTGCCTACAGCATTAGCTGTCTGTTCATCGAAAGATAAGTGAACATAATGGCGGTCACCTGCAATTAACCCTTGTTCTTTAATTGAATCAATAAAACGAGTTGCCGTCCCATGATACAAAAATTCTGGTGGGATTTGTTGTTGATATTTGATTTCAACCTGTTTAGTTGAATGTCCTTGTGCAGCACGAATTTTTAACCCATCTTCTGAAATTGTAAAACGTTTTTTATCGCTTGTTTTAACAACTTCTTCAATTAGATCTCTGGTAAGATATTCACCATGTTGATTAGCTTGCATAATTAGCGTTTCAATCTTAATCCACCCATTAGAATCTAAAGCTATACCTATAGCTTCAGGTTGATGTCTTAAAATGTAACTTAGAAATTTACTCGTTTTTTCTAGATTTTTGTTCATGCTTTACCCCTTAACTTTCTAAACTAGCACTTGAGGATATTTTTTAACATCTTTATATCAACAAGATAAATTCAATAATGACTTACTTTATTCTATTTCAATTAGCACAAAACATTCTAATTTATCTTTGCATCGCTTAAAATTTTTATTTGCTATTTTTACTCAGAATTAATGCTTGTCGTTCCACCATTTATAAAACATCAACACTTTGTTGTCGCAAGTTTTTTAAGTCACAATTAAGCGCAAATTAACGTTACAAAATAATAAAATATGGTTTTAAAAGACGGGTTAAAATTGAGAAAACGATAGAAGAGCGCCTAAAATAGCAAGCAAAGCCTTACAATACTTTTCTAGAACCATTTACAGAAAGTAGATAAACCGTTCTGTTGGTAAGCTGATTACAATATCAATATTTACCCTTTTTATTTTCATCATAGAGAAATTTTTCCTTTTTAACTATACTATTTTATAGGAAGATAGCTATTCAATCATTACTAAAGGGAAAAAGACCAAAATAGCTAATAAGGTGAAATGTATGAAAGAATATAGTTGGGTTTGGGTTTTTAAGAAAGACGGGGTATCAACGGTATCTGCTGTTTTTTCATCACTTGAAAATGCGGACAATTGGATAAAATTTAATAAATTAACGGGCATGTTAACTAAGATGCCAATAGATATTGGTGGTTATGATTGGTGTATTGAAAATAATGAGCCAATGCTTGAGCACTACCATTACCAAAAAGGTGTTAGATAATCGTCATGTTAAGGTTATTTAGGTCATTGTTATTTAGGAGATTGTTATTTGGGAGATTGCAATTTAAGCTATTATAGGCATTAGCAAATATGATAGCTAGTGTAAATATAGCTGGTGTAAATGTTGTAAGGAAAATAACATGCAAGAAGATCAACGTGTTGATAATATGTTGAACTGTGAAGTAAGGTTTTTAGCAACAACCGTTAATTGCTATACCGAAGATGAAGTGCTTATTATTGGGACGGGTAACGATCCTGTATCACCAAATCATTATTTGATTCTTTCTAGATTTGATGATGGTGAAGTAGATAAGTCAATAGGCATTCAAAC
>NZ_LZGX01000087.1:0-2096 GCF_001690825.1 Gilliamella sp. Fer1-1 | reverse complement strand
TGATAACATCGCTCATCCACCAATTGATGTTGAATATAAAGGTAAGAAAGGTACTGCTCTATTTCTTAGCAATACTTTTGATGATGGAAGACGTAATTTAGAGGTTTATTTTTTAACTAATAATAACAAAGAATTATATAAGGCATTTGAAATTTACCCATATCAATATGATGAATTATTAAGTATCTTTGAATATGAATATATAGAGAATAAAACCAAAAGCAAATCAATCCTAATTCTAACAAAAGAAGTTTTTAAATCGAGCATACACTATCGTTATTTTGAATTACCAGTATTAATTGATAATGATGGTGTGTTAAGAGCATTATATTTTATAGGAGATGATGCTCTTGTAGCAAAAATTGGATGTATAGATAATTTTAAAACAAAAAAACGCTGCGAATTTTCAACGAAAGAGGGATTAATAAAATATCTTAATAAAGAAAGAAAACAATAATGAAATCGAATTAGCCACAGACACCGAGGCATGGAGTAAACACCCCTTACAAGCTAGCCAATTAACGAGCAGCAATCATAATATTGGCACACCACTCCTACTTGATATGAGTGATAATAACGTGAAAACACGCCAGCATCGAGCGGTGGATGAGCAAGATACCTTATGGATATACATAGAAAAAGCCCTTGACGATAAAAATATCACTATGTCGCCCGGTTGGCTATCAACCGAAAGCGAAGGTGTGAAGAAAGTGAGTTGCTGGGATTGGTTTGATTTTAAGCAAATTAAAGAAAATGCTAGCCTGAAAGACATTTATCTGAGTGCTAAAAAAACTTAAGCAGAAATAAGGATAATGCATCACTTGAACAATACACGCCAACAATAAAAGAAACATTAACACTATTAGACAAACAACACAGTGCTGATTCACAAAAATATGCGATGATAACAACGGACAGCTTTAAAGGGCTTATTGATAAGCCGGTATTAGCCTCGGCTCTTAGTCGCCTATTAATCCATTATGAAAGTGAATGGTATGGCAAAGTTGATTCAGAAGGCAAATTGCCAAAATGGGAAGCGTTAAATAGTGAAATTGTAACTGTAAATACCCCAAACTTAGTACACAACTCACGTAGAAAATCATGCTGCTTGTTTTAGTGTTTTATACTCAACCGAAATAATCACGGAATCATCCTGCAACTTAGGTTGGTAATAGTAAGCACAACGGCTTAAACCAACAATGGCACAATTCATCGTAATAGTGACTGAATGATTTTGTTGTAGTTGCTGTGCCCACGTTTTACGTGCCTTTGTGGGCACTAAAGTTTTTTTATGATTTCTTCCTGAAGCTGGGATTTTAAGCTCAGTTCGGCAAACATCTGTTTAAGCTTACAGTTTTCAGCTTCCAGCTCCTTTAAGCGTTTAATATCCGACGTTTCCATTCCGCCGTATTTTTCTCGCCATTTATAGAAAGTTGAATTCCCTATACCCTATTTACGGCACAACTCTTTAACGGGTACACCTGCCTCTGCTTCTTTTAAAATAGCTACGATTTGATGTTCAGTCATTTTTTCATAATTGAATCCTCTTTTTGTAAATACCCCAAACTTAGTACACAACTCACGCAGAAAATCATGCTGCTTGTTTTAGTGTTTTATACTCAATCGGTGTCATGTTATTTAATGCCTCATGCGGTCTTTCGGTGTTATAAATGGTTAGCCATTCTTCGGTTACCTTTCTTGCTTGTTCTAGATTATTAAATAGATATAAATCGAGTACTTCAGTACGATAGGTACGATTAAATCGTTCAATATAGCCATTTTGATAAGGGCTACCGGGCTGGATATAATTAATGGTTATATCATGTGATTTAGCCCAGTTTATAAAGGCTTTCCCTGTAAATTCTGGCCCATTATCGACCCGTATTTTTAATGGATACCCATGATATTCGGCCAGTTTATCTAAGTAACGGGTAATCCTTCCTGCGGGTAAGCTTACTGCAATATCAATCCCTAACGCCTCACGATTAAAGTCATCGATGACATTGAATGTCCTAAAGCGACGTTGATTACGACTACTGTCACTCATAAAATCCATTGACCAACATTCACCTTGTTTATTGGGGACTAATAACCTT
>NZ_LZGX01000086.1:0-4622 GCF_001690825.1 Gilliamella sp. Fer1-1 | reverse complement strand
TTATTTGTCAGTATATTTAGGGTTACAAAAAAATTAAATAAAATCAATGTCTTTTCTGAATAATTTTTAAACAAAAAAATAAACTTATTTTGTGGATTATGTGTTTGGAGAACATTTGTGATTATCAATACCCCTTTTTACTAGCAAAGCTTAAAGAATCGACATAAAGCCACTTCATACCAACAAAAACCACTAAAGAATGGAGCAAAATGAAGTTATTTTATTAATTTAAGCAAATAGTGACTTATCTAATTAACTTTCATTATCTTTTTATTTAAAAATTTCTATTCAATCTCATTCTCCAATATTTAACGAGTTAGATTGAAAAATAGACACTATTCAATATCTGCAAGTTTATGACTTTGTATATTCAATAACCATTTATTATCTAATCGATTTTCGTTAATTTTTCCCAGTAGTTTTATGGTATCAAATATATTGAATGCACCATCTTTTTCACAAGGTGAAAGATAATAGCGTTTTGCCTGTATTTGAGTTTCGATATATTGGCAAAAAGCAATAAAATCACGGTGGTTTTCGGTAACAATTCGCACTTCATTGGCTGTTGGTTGGACTATTTTTTGATAGTGCGACTGGTAGCAAAATTTCGGGCTGAGGGCAATATAATCAATAAGCGCATCGACTTTGCCAAGACCGTTACTTTCAATGGCAATAAAATAACCAGCATTTTTTAATGGCAAAAGTAGCTGTGGTAACGCTTTAACCCTAGTGGGTTCACCCCCTGTAATAATAATGTTTTTACTTTTGTATTCGCTTACTTTTGCTATTAATGCCTCTAAGGTAAATCGAGTAAATTGGCGAAAGTTAGTATCACACCAAGCACAATTTAAATTACAGCCTGCAAAGCGGATAAAAATAGCAGGCATTCCCGTATTATAACCTTCGCCTTGTAAAGATTCGAAGATTTCAACTATGCGAAATTCGATCATTTTGGGCTCCGATAATATTCACAATATGAAGTTGGTGTTTCCCATAATTTGATCATCGAAACAGGCAAATATTTAGATAAGCAATCAAAAATAAATTTACTCATCCCCTCTGCAGTTGTTCGGCACGGTAAGGCAAAGACTTTGCGATCCATTTCTTGCAATAATGTAGCAATACGGCACTCATTTCTATTATTTTGATTATAAAGGTAAGCGTGATCAAAAGGATCGACAATATACTTTTTAACAATCATTTTTAGATCGGCATAATCCATTACCATATCTTGACTTGAACCACTATCGATAAGATCACCGCTAATTTCGACTAATAAGCGGTAAGTATGACCATGCAGGTTATGACACTTTTTATTGTGTCCATCTAGCATATGACAAGCATCAAATTGAAACTCTTTGGCTATTTTGAACATGTTGTATTCCTAGTTTTTTTACGTGGGATGGGTTACGAACCACGGTTAGCACGCCTAACAAAATAAAGGTGTTAATATAATGGATAAAAGTTGATTTGTCATCTTTCAACACTGGTTGAACGTGTATTTATATATTGCAAACAACTTTATTTTGATGCTAATTAAGTTTTTTAAATACTCGCTAATTTACTGTACAAATTTTATAAAAAATATTTTAAATTTGCTCTTGAAATTTAGGTTGCAACACTCATTTAGATATCATGCAAATGGGTTGAATGTATACACGTTTAACTCAAATCTATTGCTCAGGAGATAAATACGATGAGGTTAGATAAATTAACAAACAAGTTTCAACAAGCTTTAGCTGATGCGCAGTCAATGGCATTAGGTAAAGACAATCAATATATAGAGCCTGTGCATGTTCTATCAGCCATGCTTAATCAAGAAGGCAGCAGTGTAGCGCCATTGTTAGCTTCAGCGGGTGCAAATGTAGCTATTTTACAACAAGAATTAACTCAGGCGATTGATCGATTACCGCAAGTTCAGGGTGTGGGTGGGGAGGTTATTCCATCACAAGAGTTTGTCCGTACACTTAATCTGTGCGATAAATTATCGCAAAAAAATGGTGACAGTTATATATCATCAGAGCTCTTTATCTTAGCAGCTTTAGAAGATAAAGGGAGCCTAAGTGATATTCTTAAAAAATCAGGTGTCAATAAAGACAAGTTTAGCCAAGCCGTCAATCAAGTAAGAGGTAGTGATAACGTGAATGATCCTAATGCAGAAGATCAACGCGGTGCGTTGAAAAAATATACCATTGATTTAACGCAACGAGCAGAACAAGGCAAACTTGATCCTGTTATTGGGCGTGATGAAGAAATTCGTCGAACTATTCAGGTATTACAACGTCGTACTAAAAATAATCCCGTATTAATTGGTGAGCCGGGCGTAGGTAAAACCGCTATTGTTGAAGGATTAGCACAACGTATCGTTAACCGTGAAGTACCTGAAGGATTGCGTAATAAACGCGTTTTATCATTAGATATGGGTGCCTTGATTGCAGGTGCAAAATATCGTGGTGAATTTGAAGAACGTTTAAAGGCCGTACTTAAAGATTTAGCGAAAGAAGAAGGCCGTATTATATTATTTATTGACGAAATCCATACCATGGTTGGTGCAGGAAAAAGCGATGGTGCAATGGATGCTGGTAATATGTTAAAACCAGCACTGGCTCGAGGGGAATTACATTGCGTTGGTGCAACAACGTTAGACGAATATCGCCAATATATTGAAAAAGATCCTGCGTTAGAGCGTCGTTTTCAAAAAGTGTATGTTGCCGAGCCAACTGTTGAAGACACGATTGCTATTTTGCGAGGATTAAAAGAACGTTACGAATTGCATCATCATGTGCAAATTACCGATCCAGCCATTGTCGCTGCGGCAACGTTATCGCATCGTTATATTTCTGATCGTATGTTACCTGACAAAGCGATTGATTTAATTGATGAAGCGGCATCAAGTATTCGTATGCAAATGGATTCAAAACCGGAATCGTTAGATCGACTTGAAAGACGTATTATTCAACTCAAACTTGAGCAGCAAGCGCTTAAAAAAGAGTCTGATGATGCTAGTAAAAAACGTCTTGAGATGCTAAATGATGAACTTTCTGAAAAAGAAAAAGAATATGCATCACTTGAAGAAGAATGGAAGTCAGAAAAAGCGGCTGTTTCGGGTACGCAAAGCATTAAAGCTGAACTTGAAAAAGCACGTACTGAAATAGAGCAAGCACGTCGCGCTGGTGATCTGAATAAAATGTCTGAATTACAATACGGTAAAATTCCAGAACTCGAAAAGAAACTTGCTTCAGCAACACAGTTAGAAGGCAAAACAATGAAGTTATTGCGCAACAAAGTGACTGATAACGAAATTGCTGAGGTGTTGTCTAAAGCGACCGGTATTCCAGTTTCTAGAATGCTTGAGAGCGAAAAAGACAAATTATTACATATGGAAGATGCCTTACATAAACGTGTAATAGGTCAAAATGAAGCGGTTGTTGCTGTAGCTAATGCGATTCGTCGTAGTCGGGCTGGGCTTTCTGATCCTAATAAACCAATTGGCTCGTTCCTCTTTTTAGGACCAACAGGGGTCGGTAAAACCGAACTTTGCAAATCACTGGCTAACTTTATGTTTGACAGCGAAGATGCCATGGTACGTATTGATATGTCAGAGTTTATGGAAAAACACTCCGTTGCTCGCTTAATTGGTGCACCTCCAGGCTATGTTGGTTATGAAGAAGGGGGGTATTTAACCGAAGCGGTAAGGCGTCGTCCATACTCAGTGATATTACTTGATGAAGTTGAAAAAGCGCATCCAGATGTTTTTAATATCTTACTGCAAGTATTAGATGATGGGCGTTTAACGGATGGTCAAGGTCGCACGGTTGATTTTCGTAATACCGTCATAATTATGACATCAAACTTAGGATCTGACTTAATTCAAGGTCAAGTTGATCTAAGTTATGACGAAATGAAAGCTCTAGTAATGACAGTTGTAACTAAACATTTTAGACCAGAATTTATTAATCGTATTGACGAAACAGTGGTATTCCACCCATTAGGTCAAGAAAACATCAAAGCGATTGCAAAAATTCAGTTGGCGCATGTTGAAAAACGCTTAGATGAACGTGGTTACCAAATGGATATTACTGATGCAGCGCTTGAACATCTTGCTAAAGTGGGCTTCGATCCAATTTATGGTGCAAGACCGTTAAAACGCGCAATTCAACAAGAGATTGAAAATCCATTAGCGCAACAAATACTGTCAGGCAAATTAGTCCCAGGTAAAACCATTCATTTGGATTTAGTTGGTGATAATATTGAAGCTAAACAGTAAGCAAACATAAATTTATAAACCGACCTGTTAGGGTCGGTTTTTTTATATTAGAATGGCGTTATCGTTTAGCAAAAAAACTTGAATTTTTTGTATAAAGAATAATAGCGTCACCCTATAATTTATGGCGTTTTACATTATTAGACAAGTTAACGGTATTTGTTGAATTACGTTAGCGAGTGGTGTTTTTTATCTGTAACCGATTGATCAATTACCGCCAATCCCTTGTTATTCACTTGATTAATAAAACCTTGTTTCTTAAATTTAATTTACCAATAGCATGCATGCCTATAGCCGTCCCTAGTTTATTAACAATGCTTGAGTAAATGAAATATTCAATTAATTTTCTGTATATTAA
>NZ_LZGX01000085.1:0-12165 GCF_001690825.1 Gilliamella sp. Fer1-1 | reverse complement strand
GGATCATAATACCTGAAGGTATTGTAATGTAAGCCGGTTTATCTGTCTAAATATTGTCCCTGATATCTGAGGTTTTGCTCTATTGAGTGATGTTCGATTTCATGAATCCGTTTACCCCAGAGCTGAAAACTGCATTCCCATAGTATTTTACCGTTTTCGTCGGTCAACTCTTCAGGACAGCCATTCAGGTCGGTGTGGATTACCCTTTCTGGGTGATTACCTCGTTGACACGATTCATAATAGCTTTCTTTAAGCACTCAGCATAGTTGTTTAGCTGTAACTTCTTTACCCCAAGGTATTTTAGTGTGTATATTTAAGTCAATAACCTCATATCTGATACTTTTGCTAATTTCTATTTATATCTAGATTAGGTTCCCATTCGACTATTCTATCGCTTGCTGAGTGGAGTAACTTCGGCAGGAGTCCAAATTGACCGTTTCCATTGTATGAAGTTATTAGTTAGAATTTCTTTTATGTAACTTTCAAATTTAGAATTAAAGTATTTATCAGATGTTATTGTTATTTTAAGAGTATAATGTTCATCACATAATAACTCACTAAGCCTATCAATTTTGTCGATAACGGCAATGCTAAAATTATCCAACTCCGCTCTGGCAATATAACGACCTTTTTCATCTTTACAGGATAATTTACATTTAAATGCCAGTTCTATCTTAGTCAGCATTTCTTTAAATGAATTATTACTATCAATCAGTACAAAAGTTAATCGTCTTTCATTTATATTCATAAATCTATTATCCTTGAAAAATTTAACGTTGAAATATTAAATCCAACAATTATCTTATAAAAAACAAAAAATTCGTTTTTATTTACAGCCAATTTTGCGCTGAATGTCACCCTTTCGAGCAAATTCCATTAACTCGTGAGTTTTAAAAATTCTAAAACCAAAGGATTCTTTTTTTAGCCACGGAAAAATTAAACGTAATTTACGGTCTATAGACGCTTCTATTTCCTTCATACCTTTAATTTCTGAAGCATCACGGCGTCTGTTTGTATATACCGGATCATGAGCTTTACTAATACCACTAGCAGCACTTCCTCTATAACCTATTTCGGCATTAGGATCGATTGCTTGTATTGCTGGCAAGTGTTCTCTAAGAATATCGTCAATTTGTTGTTGAACTCTATTTAAACTAATTAACCCCCACGGATCCGCCCAAGTCAACCCATTAGGCGCATACTGATACAGATTAAAGCCACCGGCTAAACCTATCGGATCAGGCTGGGTAAAGCGACCTATATCCGGATCATAATACCTGAAGGTATTGTAATGTAAGCCGGTTTATCTGTCTAAATATTGTCCCTGATATCTGAGGTTTTGCTCTATTGAGTGATGTTCGATTTCATGAATCCGTTTACCCCAGAGCTGATGGCTGTATTCCTAGAATAATTCGTCGTTTGTATCGGCGAGCTCTTTTAGTACACCGTTTAGATCGGTGTGGAAGTACATTGCCTTTTGTTATTCATTACTTCGTTTGTCTATGCGCGTCAGGGGTTCGTAGCTGCTCTGGTTGGTATAGATATACTGTTGTGCTGATTAAGATTGGTTTCCTGAATCGTTGTTAAGCCATCCCACAGTAAGTGGGTACGGTTGTAGGGGGTGCCTATGCTGTTTAACTGGCGTTTTTCGATACGCCGGCCAAGGGCGTTGTAGATGTAGCCGTAACGCTAACTGCGGTATGATTGTTCGATGCGTACTTTGTTCAGGCGGTGTTCGACGTCGTAGTGGTAGTTCTGGTCTCTGAATTTAAGTAGCTAGTTACAGCGGATCAGGTTGTGTCTGCTTGTCCAGATATTTTTTGCTAGTACACTTCTAATTAATTCAAGTTTGACTGGCTCTTATTCGTTAAAAGCATCTACCCTTGAGCCATTGCTAAACCCATAATACTTTCTATTTTATCTAAGTCATACTCCTAAATAAATACAAAATAATTCCTCACATTGGATTTTTAAAAATATATTTAATCAATCATAAATAGAATTGTTGATAACAATATAATTCAATTAATAAACAGCTTTGAATTGACAGCTTTTTAGAACAGTAAACAAAATTTTAATTTCATATAGCGGATTAGAATATTTAAATTTAAACAGTAATTGATATATCTAATGCTTAGCTATTATTTTGCTTTTTCCAGATATTTAATCGTATTTACGATAGAATTCTAGTAATTATTACAATGGATATTTGTCCCAATTATTATCAAACTTATCATATACCTCTTTTTTATCAATACGCCACTCATGTTTTTTGTAATGCAAGGTATAACGAAATTGACTTTTTGTACGATTTTGTTGTTGCGTGTAAATAACTACTTTATTCCCTTTGAGTTCTTCTATTTTTAATATTTCTTCATCTGGTGAGTACTCTGGTGGGTTTCCACAAGATAATGCTGCTTGTCGATCATATTTTCGTTCTTTTTTTGTACGGAATTTATCAAATATAAAATTCAAATCTTTAGTCATTTGTAAATAAGCTTCTTCTGAAGAATCACTTTTTAATTTTGGATAGCAACGTATTTCCCAATGATTCATCGCAATAATGAATTCTTTTAATACGTTTTTCGCAATTTCAATATTCATTTAGTTTACCTAATTTTTAAACATATTATTTAATACATTCTTACCACTTTTGGAAAACTGAGTATTCTATTTGGGGGGCTTGTGCCTCCTTTGCCATAAATAAAATTCCATTTAATATCCACAGCTCCATATTCTTGAATATACTGTTTAATTGTTTTTTCAAAAGCTCGATATTGACCACGATTTATTCCTTTTAACTGAGGGAAAACATTATCTATGCCTCCTGAACCGCCTAATATTTTCGCTAAAATATATCCCGCATCATCATCTGCGTTACCTAACCTTCTAGCAAATGCGCTTGGAAAAAGGTTAGTTGCTGTGCCTGATCCTATATCAGCTCTTGAAACTGTCGCTTTTGCTGAAAGAGGTTGCCCCTGTGCTCCTCGTTTAACTTTTGCTTCACAAATCCATCCCCACGGATCAATCCAAGTTAATCCATTAGGCGCATACTGATACAGATTAAACCCACCTAGCAATCCTATCGGGTCTAGCTGGGTAAAACGACCAATATCCGGATCATAGTACCCGAAAGTATTGTAATGTAAGCTGGTTTCCCTGTATAAATATTGTTTTCAATACCAACAGGGATGCGGTTAACCTTACGGTTATTATTTATAAACCATATAAATCATTTATATCATCTTCACACACTAATTTAGAAATAAATTCATTAAAACTATTGCATAGAAAAAGAGTACTCTTATCTTGATTGTCCGTTAAAGATAAATTATCAGACCATGTGTCAAGAGTATAGTAGTATATTTTCCCATTATTAATATCGATGCAGAAATAATTACCACCCGCGTCAATCGCAAAAGGTAAAAAAGTTTCCGGTAATAACTTTCTACTCCATAAATTTTCTGCTTTGGAAGGCATTAAATAGTTCTTGTCATTATTAAACTTTTTATAGTATTTAACGGGTATTAGTTCATGAATTGCAACCCATTCAAATTCACTTTCAGGATCCAGCCAAGCATTATTCTCTGGCATTCCTCCATTGTGTTGTAACAGGAATTGTCTTAGTTGAACAGGAATTTTTATCTTTAAAAGTTTTTCAACCTCATTTAGGTCAGTGGTATTAATTGCTTGTTGAGAATTGTAGAATTTGTTGCTTGTTCTTGGTTTAATATCTTCATCTTCAATGGTTTCTATTTTGTCTTGATCTTCATCACAAATTAAAGCATTTAAGAAATTTTCTAATGAATCAGATAAATAGATACTATTTTTTTTAAAATTTTGCTCTGTATTTAGGGTGTCATCCCATTCTAATCTGAGATATTGATATATCGCACCAGTATTAATATTCATACACAAAAAACCATTACTTAAATCGCGAGCAAAAGGTAACAGCTCCTTAGGTAACTTTTTATTATCCCAATGTTTGAAAGCAATACCTTCCATGATAAAATCTGGGTCATTCCTAAATGCTTTATTATATTTTATAGGAATAAAATTAAAAACTTTAAGTTTGTATGGAGGAACAGTTGTTTTCCAAATATCTTTATATACCATTCCTCCATTACAATTAAGATAAAACTGTCTTAAAGAATCTGGAATTGTGATACCTAACCTCTTTTCACAAGCATTTAAATCTTTATCAGTCAGCTTTTTTTCGCAGTCATAAAAGTTATCTATATTAATCATATTAATTCCCAAATTATATTGCGCCTTTAATTAACAAAATTTACTTATTAGCTCTTTTAGTCTCTTCGGTACTCTACCTGTTAACCACCCTTGTGTATATGAATAGTCTACTGCTTGTGGTGAGCCATATTTAGTGCCCGAATGTGCACCAAATTGAGAAACTGAACCTTTATGACGAATTGCTTTATGAGTTTCCGTTTTAATTAATTGCATAGTAGTTTTACCAGTTTTCGGATCAAAATCGTCAACATGATGCCAAGTATATCCTACGGCATCTTTCTTTTTGATTCCAGCCGCTTTAAATGCAGCAGCAAAATCTCTAGACCTAGTCCCTTGCATTGTGATTTGAACAATATTTTTTTGACCTTCTTTTACAGGGCATAATCTGGAGAATCTGTAAAATCTATTCCTTGTAATGCTAGCCTCCATGGATCAACCCAAGTTAACCCATTAGGCGCATACTGATACAGATTAAACCCACCTAGCAATCTTATCGGATCTGGCTAGGTAAAGTGGCCTATATCCGGATCATAATACCTGAAGGTATTGTAATGTAAGCCAGTTTCTCTGTCTAAATATTGTCCCTGATATCTGAGGTTCTGCTCTATGGGTTCGTGTTCGATTTCATGAATCCGTTTCCCCCAGAGCTGAAAGCTGCATTCCCACAGTATTTTACCGTTTTCGTCGGTCAACTCTTCCGGACACCCATTCAGATCAGTGTGGAAGTACATGACTTTTTCAGGGTCATTACCTCTTTTGTCTATGCGTGCCAGTGGTTCGTAGCTGTTCTGGTCGGTATAGATATACAGGCTGTTGATGGTGATCCCATCCGGCAGGGTGGTGGCGATGCGGTTGCCCAGTGGGTCGTACTGGTGGCTGAGGGTACCCTGTGCGGTGGTTTCGCTCAGCAGGTTACTCAGCAGATCGTAGCTGAAGGCGATGAGGTCGGGTTCTGCTTCTGCGGGCAGGCCGGCTTTTTTGTAGCCGACTTTGATAAGGTTGTCGGCTTTGTCGTACTGGTAGGCGGGGGTGCCGTCGGTGGTGTATTTGCCGATCAGGCGGTCGGCAGCATCGTATTGGAACTGGTAGTGTTCGTCGTTTTCGTTGATAAGGGTGTTAAGGCGCCATAGGCGTCGTTTATTTATTATTGGGCGCATATTTAAATTATGCTGAACCATAATTAAATGGGAGAAGATAAATACCACCGCGTATTTTATGACTAATAATCTTGTGACAGTTTATTAATAAAACAATCAAATGATTCAGATACTAAAACTAATTCTTTTTCATCCATCAACCATATATATATTTTTCCATAATTTCTATCTTTTAATGAAAGTAAGAAGCAATTTCCACCCTCATCATAAGCAAAAGGGATCATATATTTTAAATTAGAAAATTCATCAATTAAGTTAGCATAAATATCTTCTATAGTTAAATCACCATATTTTATTGGATTAAAGCCACCCAATAAAAAGAAATTATGTTCACCGTTTTCGCGAGGGTAACCACCATTAAATTTAATATAAAAATTAATAAATGAAAGTGGAATCTCTTTATTAAAATATTTGCTAAATTCTTCAAGTTCTTTAAAAGATAATTGTTTTTCCGATTCTTCAAGTATTAGTTGCATTTGTTATTATCCTTTCTAGCTGGAAATGCATAATTTTTTACCAGTAGTTGCTTTATATTGACTAACTCCACCTGAATGGTTTATCCCTTGGTGTGCTTTCTTTTCAACGAGTTGCATTGTACCTTTATTGGTAACAGGATCATAATCATCAAGTTGATGCCAAACATATCCTCTTGGTGTTGTTTTCTGTTTTAGTCCTGCTTGTTTGTTAGTGGATTAAAAATCTTTGATATAATCAACTAGATATTCAATTGTTGCAATAGGGTTTACTCCTGGCTGTTTATTATATAAGGCATTACTGCCTGAATAATCTAATCCACCTCCTGAAGTTTTAATTACTCCCGTATAGCCACGTTCTTTCAGTTTAGTTATTGAATCTGCTGCTAGCCCCCACGGATCAATCCAAGTCAACCCATTAGGCGCATACTAATACAGATTAAACCCACCCAACAATCCTATCGGGTCTGGCTAGGTAAAACGACCAATATCCGGATCATAATACCTGAAGATATTGTAATGTAAGTCGGTTTCTCTGTCTAAATATTGTCCCTGATATCTGAGGTTTTGCTCTATGGGCTCGTGTTCGATTTCATGAATCCGTTTCCCCCATAACTGAAAGCTGCATTCCCAGACGATGTCACTGTTTGCAGTGGTAAACTCTTCTGGTGCACCGTTCAGATCGGTGTGGAAGTACATGACTTTTTCGGGGCATTACCTTTTCTGTCTATACGTGCCAGTGGCTCGTAGCTGTTCTGGTCGGTATAGATATACAGGCTGCTGTGCTGATTAAAACTGGTTTCCTGAATCATTGTTAAGCCATCCCACAGGAATCGGGTACGGTTGTAGGGTTTGCCTGCGCTGTCTAGCTGATGTTTTTCGATACGCTGGCCAAGGGCGTCGTAGATGTAGCCGTAACGCTGGCTGCGGTCTGTTTGTTCGATGCGTACTTCGCTCAGGCGGTGCTCGGCGTCGTAGTGGTAGTGTTGGGTTGCGCCGATGGCATCGCGTTTGAAACGGTGGATGATTTCGGCACTGCTGCCGGCAGCAAAGTGTATATTGCTGACGTTGTCGAGTAGTTCATAATCTAAATTTTATTTGCGTTCTTCCGAGAAATGTTTGCTCTTTTAATCAGCCTTACCAAATAAAGACTACAATATTTTTAATTTTTCGGTTAACTCTTTTATACATGTGTCTGCCAATTTTTTGTATTCTATAGCAATTTTTCCTGAATACTTCTCATCAACCATTTTTTCAAACTCTTGAAATGTGCAAAAAAAGTCATTCATTTGAATAGCGAATCCATTATTAACCCAACAAGCAAAAATAGTTTGTGAGTTATCTTCGCAGTTTTTGCAATAAGCTATATTTTGTATTTTATCTATATCTAAATATAAACCGGTGCCAACAGATAAATTGTCAGGTAATTCTCGAATACTTGTTGATTCTATATTTAATTTACCTCCAATCGATAAATTTTCAGGTAATATTTTGATTTTTGAGTATTTTAAATCTAAATCACCTTTAATTGAGAAATTTTCAGGTAACGCTTCTATTTCAGTAAACCCTAAATATAAACTACCTCCAATAAAAAAATTTTTAGGTAATACTTTGATTTTTGTCATTGTTAAATTTAGATCACCTTTAACAGATAGGCTTTCTGGTAGTGCTGTTATTTCTGTATTCGCTAAATTTAGACTGCCACTAATAGAAAAATTTTTAGGTAATGCTTTGATTTCCGTATTTGTTAAATATAAATAACCTCCAATAAATACCTTTTCAGGTATAGTTTTGATTTCTGTATTTCTTAAATCTAAATCACCACTAACAGAAAAATTTTTAGGTAGTGCTTCAATTTTTGTATGAGTTAAAATCAAATCACCGTTAATAGATAAGTTCTCAGGTAATGCTTTAATTCCTCTGTTTCTTAAATTTAAATTACCATCAATAGTGATTTTATTGTCTTGAATGAGATACTTTATACCTTTTTTATTTAGTAATTCTAAAAGTTTCTTCATAATCTCTCTTTAGCAATAAAAACGGCTTTAAATAGGCTGCATTAATGCGATTGACAACGGTAAATCTTACTATTACAGATTTATGCTTAATACTGGAAAAGTCAAAAAAAGACCTTTCCAGTATTATTAATCTAAAAAATCATCATTTTCAAGGTAGTAAATAATAGCATCTAATAAATCTTCTTTTGTAGCATTAGGATGATGATCTAATTTATTGTCAATAATATCTAAAAAAGTTTGATATTCCAACCAATCTCGATATTTATCAGGGTACTTATCACACAGCTCACCCATTTCATCATCATCATCATCAGTTTCAGGAAGGTAAAAAGTACCTTCTCTTATATCCTTTTTTTTATTACCTATCTTAATATTTGTAAATAAAAAATACCATAATTCAGGACGATCTTTATAAATAGTTAATAGTCCATTGATACCTTCGATAATTTTCATTCATAATCTCCAATTATTATTTACGACAAATTGTACCACCGCCCCATTTTTTGCGACCACCCGAACCATCTGGGTGATATATTTTATGATATTTATTGTGATCTTTTCGATCAACTAGTTTTAATGAATCTGGGGTATTTACACTTTCAACTTACAATGCGAAATATATAAATTGATATTTAATAATGAGTTATCAATTAAATTTGAATCTATTACTAACGAATTTGTAAAATGAGTTTATCTAAAATACAATCAGAAAAAATCTACACTATGTAAATGGGGATATTTAAAATTTGTATTATGGAAACATTACATTGTAAATACTTTTTTCACATGTGGGATTAATTTTTTGGATATTATCTGGAACAAGTCTTCATTGAGTTTTAGGGGGAGGGGGGTTATATGCCTTTCAATTATTTCCACGCTGTGCCCAAATAAAAAGGCTATTGTTTTTAGTTAACCGACAAACCAAATGAAAATAGCAACCCTAAAATTGATGCCTTTTTATCCTTAACACTGAAAGGTGAGGTATCTATATCAAATTCATATAACAGCTCGTTTTTTTTTAATAGAACAAAATTATTAGAAAATAGTATATCTATTAAATTAGTAAATGATTGATAAACATCATCATGGCAATCAATAACTTTATCATCATAAAGTAAAAAAGCATATGTTGACACTAAGGACAAATATAAACATATTGATTTATTTAGATAATCAAATTCTAATGATATGCAAACATCATAATTTAAATCGGTATTATCTTTAACTTTAAATTTAAATAAAGAATAAATATCATTTATTACCTCTTTATATTTTAGTGAATTATATGTTTCCATCACGAAATGGAAATCTGGTTTTTTTAAATCATGATATGCATTTAGAATATCACATAAGATCCTTTCTTTTTTTTGTTTATACATTAATGTCAAAGCTCTCTTCTTGCAGGATGTCCATGTGCTTCGCCTTTAAAGTCGACATGAACCCTGATTTTAGTTTTGGATCCTTTATTAGGGCCCGTTCCAACATGACTATCAGTTTCCAAATCGAGCTTACGCAGTTGATTTGGTATTGGATTTCCATATGCTAATGTATCACGTACTAATTTATCAACATCAGATTGACTATCAAATGCTGGTGTTGGTTTCTCTTTTATTATATTGAGGAGACCTTGGAGTTGATGGTGCGCCTATCCGGCAGGGTGGTGGTGATGCGGTTGCCCAGTGGCTCGCACTCCATTGGTTAACGATTAGACAGTTACGTAACGTTAATATTCTGATATTTATTTTAATATGGCTATTAGTGGTAATAATTTATTATGCCCTTTTGGTTAGGAAAAGCTTATTTTTACAGCTGTGCTAATAACTTTTATTGTTTTGTTTTTTTAAAACTACCGTATTTTATATACCCATAATGACTCTTTTTTTGTTTTAAAAAAATTAGAGGAAGTAAAGTCAATATCATTCTTTTTTGCATATGAAAGTAATAGATCATAGGTAACCCTATCTCTAATTCGTTTTTTATTATATTGTTCTTTGTCTTCAAACCATAAAAGATCACCTTTTTCATAGAAAAGCCATTTATCTTCTTTCATTGCTCTAACTAAGCGGACAGTTTCTCCAGAATCGATAAAACTCATTTCTACTAAGGGGTAAGCTCCACTTAGTATTCTAAATGATAGATAGCTTGAATGGTTTGCTTCCGTTATACAATAAAGTAAGGAGTCCCAACCATCAGATAAATTAGATACAAAGATTAGTTTATTATCATTCACACATGAATAATAAAAAGCGCCTACTGGTGGTAAAGCGCTGCCTTTTTGAATATTCAAATGTATTTCTTCAATTCGTTTTCTATTTTTTTGCGGTTCACACGACCAGTTTAATCCATTTTGAATAATGCTTTCAATCTCGGTGAGATTACTATTAACTATGGAAAACGCTAACATCTTATTAGTATCTTGAAAAGCCATTTAAAATATTTCCTAAATTATCAATTAATCAAAATGTATTTCTGGCATTAGGATCAAGTCTTAGAATTATATTTTTGATATCCAAAACTCCCCCCTTTAATGTTGTATCCAATTAAATATTATAGTGTTTACCATCTAAATCAAATTGAATATCTGGCTTATTTTTACTAACTTCATTACCTTTTATATCTACTTGACGTTGATTTTTTCGGATGTTTTCAGCACTTTATTTTTTAGCATTCTAATTTAGTTTTTCTTTTTATATTCATCTAATTGATTAATTGCCACTTTGGCCGCATCTCTTATATCAATATTTTTAGATTGCAAAGATACTTGAAGTCCATTTCTTAATATTTCATCACTAAAAGCTGCGGCTATTTGTGTAACCCAATATCTAATACTGTCTGGTATTGTTATATCTTCAAGAACTTTTTGGATTTCTTTTTTTACATCAATATTACAGCATTGATAAAAGAAATCTTCTACCAACTGATATACGCCCCATCCATCACCTTCACCAAAAGATCTTAAAAATAACTCAATTGCTTTTCTATCTGGATTTTTAATAAAAAACTTTCGTACGTCATCATATTTGTTAATAATATCTTGAGTTAGATCTTTATCACAAGGCATGGGTTGATGTCTTAATAAAAAATTTAATGCGTCATCTTTAGTCATAGTTTTAATCATTCCAATATTTTTTGTTTTGCCTAATTATTTCACTTAATTGTCTGTTTATTACCTCACAACTATATTCAGCATTGTTTAATATTTTTCTAAGGTCACGAATATCTCTTGTTAAATATTCTCGATTGTTTAATTTTGAAATAATAGGCTTTCTATAAACCCAAGTTAATTCATGAAGATATTTTGTTAAATTAATAGTTATTCCTTTTCTATGATTTGTTGGGCTTACTGCATTTTGAACTACATGATGTGCAGTATGAGTTGGATTAAGTCCGCTTTTTATATTAGCTGCTCTAGATTTGCCATATGTTCCGATGTATAAATCTTGGACAGGTTTAGCTAATTTTGTGAATCAGAACCACATCCTGCGGATAACCCCCCCACGGATCAATCCAAGTCAACCCACTAAGCGCATAATGATACAGATTAAATCTAATCGTATCAGACTAGGTAAATCTATCTAATTCGCTGTTTGCATCGGTAAGTTCTTCTAAACAACCGTTCAGGTTGGTGGATGAGCATTACCCTTTCGGGTTCATTGCCTCGTTTATCTATCCGCGCCAGTGACTTATGAATATGACGATTTTTATATTAATTAACTATTCGGATATTTATCTAAATAACCCCTACTTGAGGGGTATTTTGTAAAAAAAGAAATTTTATTTTTATCAATAAATTCAATATCAAAAATTCTAGAACAACTGTTTTCTAAACCAATATCATAAGAATATAATTTTTCTTCAATCTCATCCAAAAGGGATATCGCCATATCATTAATAATCAAATTACATTCATTAATAAAAAAAGTTACTGCTTTCGGAAAATGAGATTCAATAATCACGCCTTCATAATAATGATCAAACTTTTCAATTTTTTTGTATTCTATAAGAGCATATCTCTGTTTATCTCTAAATGAAACAATATATGTAAATACCCCAAACTTAGTACACAACTCACGTAGAAAATCATGCTGCTTGTTTTAGTGTTTTATACTCAATCGGTGTCATGTTATTTAATGCCTCATGCGGTCTTTCGGTGTTATAAATTGTTAACCATTCTTCAGTTATTCTCCTTGCTTGAGCTAAGTTGTTAAAAAGATATAAATCGAGTACTTCAGTACGATAGGTACGATTAAATCGTTCAATATAGCCATT
>NZ_LZGX01000084.1:0-9999 GCF_001690825.1 Gilliamella sp. Fer1-1 | reverse complement strand
ATAGCATGAAATCTTTAACACCTTTTTATAATCCAAGTATAAGCTATGAAGATAATTATGCTCAAGGACCCTTTGGGCTTTTTGCACAATTAGATAAATCACAACAGATTCCAACAAAACCCTCAACGTTCTTAAATATTGATGTCAATTTACCATTCGGTATGCCAGCAGGCCCATTATTAAATGCCAATTATATCAAAGCAGCATTTGCTTATGGATTTGATTTATGTGTGTATAAAACAGTTCGAACTAAGTTTCATAAATGTCATCCATTACCTAATGTCTTGTCTGTTCATCCTAAAGGTAAACTATCGTGCAACTTAGATACAGTATTAGCAGATACTAATTATAATCAACCTCTATCAATTACCAACTCATTTGGTGTGCCTTCATTTTCACCCGACATTTGGCAACCCGATATGGCTGATGCGGTACAATCGGCTGGTCATGGGCAATGTGTAATCGGTAGTTTCCAAGGCACACAAGGGCATGGAGAAATAGAAAAAGATTATGCTCTAGCGGCAAAATTAGTGCATGAAACTAATGCACCTATTCTTGAAGCAAATTTAAGTTGCCCGAACGAAGGGGCAAGCAAGCTACTATGTTTTGATGTAGATAAAGTTGAACGAATTGTAAATGCGATAAAAACAGCAGTGCCTGATCGCCCTCTTATTTTAAAACTGGCCTATTTTCCTGATAATGAAAGAATTATTTCTTTATTAACTCGTGTGGGTACTATTATTGATGGTTTAAGCACCATCAATACGTTATCGGCAAAACCCGTTGATGCGAATGGTCACCCCGCCTTAGGCGAAAACAGAAAAGAAGGCGGAATCTGTGGTGATGCCATTCGTTGGGCCGGTTTAGATATGGTGAAACGTTTAGCCAAATATCGCAAAGAGATGGATCTAAAATTTGCTATTATTGGTGTAGGCGGCGTTAGCACTAGCGAGCATTATCGTCAATTTATAAACAATGGTGCTGATGCAGTTATGAGCGCAACAGGTGCTATGTGGAACCCATTGCTAGCAATAGAGATCAAAAAAAGCCTTTAATATCAGCCAACCATAGTTTATAAAGGTTACAGTGTAACTTACTACTGTAACCTTGTTTTCACAATTCGTCTTAAATTGATAATACAAGATGATATATATAGAATATATAGCAATAAAGATGCCTAAATAACTAGTTGCCATTTTTAACAAAATAAACGATAAATGGCTGTACAGGATTTTGACACCATTTACTCTTTAACTAAAAAACAGTATATCAATAATATTGCTTATCTATTACTGATTGATCATTTTTTAAAGCAAAAATAATAATCGCTAATGAAATAGACAATCACTTTGAAGAAAAAAGACTATCCTTATCCTCATAAATTAGAGATTTTGAATATATTCAGAAAATATTAATTGTAGAAAATCATTTCACATAACAAGAGGTGCAGCTTAGATTCTAGACATTGGTTAACATATCGCTTACTTAGATAATCAAGTTTGCTTAAAAAAGCTTAAATAAAATTTAGCAAATTATATATGGGCTGGGCAATGATTTTATACTAAAACTCACATCTACCTGAAATTTTTGATGAAAATAACACGGATTTTTATTTTTCAATATAATTGGATGAAAGTTAACTTTAAAAATTAGAAAACACAATAAGCATGGCAATTTTTGGCAAAAATTATTAGCATATGCGTAGAGGTTATTAAATGATAATGGAAAATTTGATTGGCATAACTACTGTATGGAATTGGCGGAACGGACGGGGCTCGAACCCGCGCCCCCCTGCGTGACAGGCAGGACGCTAAAAATTAATTTTATTTAAAAACAAAGCGTTGCACCTCTTGCAATATTAAATTGTGACGCAATATAAAGTAGCTTAAATTCATATAAAGCATGGTGTTGACACAAATATGCCACAGCGTCAAAACTGTAGTATTGACGATTTTGTGATGCTACATGACGCTGTTGAGTATTGTAGGTTATTATTTGATAAAAATTAGAAAAATAAAAAACAATATTATTCCAACCTCAATTATTATTTTTTGTTTATATTTAATTTTGCGTAAAATAAATTGAAAAATATTTTCTTTTAAATAGTAATCAATTTCTTTTTGCAACATTTTATTACCACCTAGTATTTCAAAAATTTTCTGCTTTTGGTTTTTAAGTGTTTCTTTTTTTTCAATAAGATAATCAGTTATCTCCACTTCCTTGATGTTTTTTTTCCAAGTTTCTACCGTTGTAAGCTGATTTATAAAGGTTTTATTAGATTTTCCTTCTTCTTTTTTATCATTACTATAATTAAACTTAATTCCAAATTGCTCGTAAAAGCGATTTCTCCGTTCCTTGTTTTCTAAATTAGCTTGACCTTGACAAAGAGTGATAGTATCAAGTATTGCACTAGAATAGTTATGCTTCGCCCATAATATTATTTGATTCATGATATATGTACCTATTCTATATCCTCGTATTTCTTCCGGATCTAAAAATACTGCTCCCCTAGACATAGAATCAGAAGTGATAGACAATCGCTTAGCCCTCCTGTCATAACTTGCGCCAAACCAACCATGACCGACTCCTGTTGCGCATCTATCTAATACTCGATACGAAATTGTTAAAGAGTCTAGTCCAAAATCACCCTCAGAGTTAACCTCTTCTTTTTCAAGTATAATAGTAAAAAAAGGGGCTTCTTTGGCTGATATTTCACCTTGATATACTTCTAAAAGTAAAATGCGGGGACTTAGAATGTCTGTTTCATTTTTACTAAGACGGGGTAATAACTTACTCACAATTTTTACCTTTGTTTATCGTTATTATCATAATAATGTCTTATTTTTACACAAAACAAAAATGTTATGAAGATAAAATTCACTTTACGGCTTGTCTGGAAATACTGCATTAATGTCTGATACATCAACACGCATTAACAAGATTCGATATTTTTTCCATTGTTTCAACTGCGCTTCTTCATCATCTTCTTGCATATCTAAATCGATGATATCCTGCAGAATTGCTATTTTTTCGTTTGCATCATTGAGTAATGAGTTTTTCAATAATTGATTGTTTTTAATGATATTCTCATTTTTAGCATCATTATCTAGCACCCATTTTTTGCCATTCCATTTGCAAAACTCAAACGGCTCAAGCTGCGTATAACCCTCTTTGATTTTACCAAAATAATCAACAATGCTTGATTCTTTCGTCTCAATGTTATATACCGTTTTTTCTCGATTGTCCTCAACTAAAATCCATGAGCCATTTTGCTCACACGGCCAATACCCATCTTTAAACTCAGGAGCGATACGTAACGCATTGTCTGGCGGCAATGTATCATTATTTGCCTCAAGCTCATGTATGAATGGCTTTAGTTCATTTGTGTTATCAAAATAATAATTAATCATATTAAACTCCAAGATAAATAACTGGTGTCATACCGATGTTTATCGGTCTGTTTTCGTGTGCAGTTGGCGCTCCGAGCGATGCATCAAATACGATCGTTTGCTCCGGGTAATCCGAATCAGACCACAGACAAGTTACCGATGCGAATCTATTGTTTAGTCCAGAGCCGCCATTGTTTGAGCGAGTTCTGAAGATCCCCCGAGGGTTTGTATCGTGCCATTGAAATACATGGATTAACTCCCCGTAAATATTACGAATCGCGTCATCTTCCCATGAGCCAACCTGCCTACTCCCTCCATTAACCGCACGCTCAAAAGAACCTCGTCCGTCTGGCGCAAACGCGGTCGGTACATTAATGTATTGTTGATCGTCAATTGTTTTTATCGTGATATTATGATCCCTTTTGTAGTTAACTGATAGGTTGTTCAATGCTTGCCCTTGCGGTGAACTAAGCAGAAAATTATCCCCATTCCTGAAATACCACCCAAACGGTAGCTCATCACGACGAAAAGGCATTAATCGTTGGTCGCCGATCATGTCTGTTTTTTTGATAAAATTCGATGTATCAATAGATGATGCGTGCTGTCTAGCGTCATCTGCTGATTTAGCAGCGTTTTGCTCAGACTGTTTCGCATCATTACGCACATCAATAACCTGCTGTAAAATTTCAGGCGTAATTTCACTCTCTAATGGATTCAATAAAAAATCATTTAATGTACCGTCGGCAGAATCAGAAAATACCTGAATCGTGCCAAGTTTCTTTGGCGGAAATCCATTTATAATTAGCTTTACTTCATAGTCACACGGTAACGCGTTCATTGTGTAACTACCGTTTTCTGCAACTTCGAATGCCTGTGTTTGAACCAAAACCTTGTTTGTTGTTCTTTTTGCGTATAACTCGATAGTACAGTTGTTGATAATATTACCCACACCGTCAGTTAAAATTCCTGATATTTTTGCCATAATTTTCTCCAGATAATAAAAAAACCGCTACATGAGCGGTTGTTATTTTTTCAATGTCATGATAGTAATGACGTCGGGAATACCGGTTTTTTTATATTTATTGCTCTCGCGCATACTAATAGTAAATGTTGTGTGCGCCGGCATTAGAACAGAAAACGTATCGCTAGCGACAAAATTCAATGATGTCGTTTCAATTTTCTTGATGAAAACATAATTGTTGTTAGTATTGTTGAATATAACTATTTCAACCTCTCCGTAGTTCCACATATCCGAATTTATCCCGTCGCCACCGCCACCACCGCTGCGCCGTTGCGCTATCAGCGTTACTGGTAAAATAAACAAATCTCTGTCAAACGGTTCTGACTGTATAGTAACAGAGCCATTTTTTTTACACGTATGCATTTTTACAATGTCGCCAACAATTTGCATTGCTGTCAATTTTCCTTGAATCTGACAGTTTTCATTAATCACAACATTGTTTAATTGCCCAGAATTCGCATAAATGTTGCCTGAGATGTTAGCCCGTCTTGCGTTTAGCGTGCCGTCATCAAGCAGTTCAAATGCGGGTGGATTTCCCGCGCTGATGACATTACCGGCAACCATTTTACCGCCCGTAATTTGCGGCGCTCTGATTTCAGTACCAGCTATTAATCTATCGCCTCTCATCGTGCCAGTTGCGATTAAATCACCGTCCAGAAACATGGCTGGCTCAATCCATTGTGCGCCGTTGTACATTCGAGCTTCTGAATGCGCAACTTTGCCGGAACCATCTAATGAATAAATTATCAATGTGGTATCACGGGCTGGATAAAAACCAAATTCAAGATAGAACATTTGAGTGGCATCATCGTTATTTGTCGGGAATTTTCCATCGTGAGTTTGAATTCTAAATAGCCCACCTGCCCCATTTTCCGCAATTAAGGTCTTGGTATTAGCTATGAACATCTCTGAGCGACCAACAACATTAACCGCATTTACACCGTACCAGTATTCGGTATCGGGCTGACAATCAACATCGGTTAGTGACATAGCACGTCCAAGATAATTGCTTTTTTTCTCAACTTCTGCTTTAGTTGTGCCTTTGTAGAATTCGAATTGTGTTCCCAGACTTGATACGGAAGTCATTACTGGACGTATAGCAACATTAAATGCGCTTGGTGTTAGTACTAAACCCGATGGTTTGGCGGGTGGCAAAATAGAAAAGACTATCGTGGTTTCATCGCCTAATCGTCCATCTTCCGCAACCCCTCTGACTGTTGCGTTGAATTTTCCCTGATGTAATTCTGATAAATAATATTCAGTATCAGCAACAACTTCACGACTAATTAATTTATCATCACGATACACTTTCACTTCGAATTTCAGGTTTTGAATCGTGCGAGGTGTGGACCATGATAATCTAGCCTGATATAAATCAGATTCGGGAATAACTTCGGCTTGTAGTTGTTCGACGGGTGGAATTGACCATCCAAAAATAGTACCGCTTTCTGTTTCGAATTTAGCGCCATTATCAACAATCGCTTCTTTTTGCGGTTCATGTTGTAACGCAGTGATAGAGTAAGTGCCGTCACTGTTTTCAGATATTGTTAATGCTTTGAATAATCGAGGTTTGATTTTATTGTCATATAGCCCCCAAACAGAATACTCATCGACACTAACGCTGCTCACTAAAACAATTTGATTGGGTTTAACTTGCGCTTGAATTTTGACTTTTTGTAGCTGCATATTTGTATCAGTTACGCTCAAATACGCATTTTTCAAATTTTTAATATCAATGTCACGGTCTAACGTAATCGTGCTATCATTTGCTGCTAAAATTCGCCCGCCAATTGTTGTGCCCGAAAAATCGTTATCAGCAATGCCGATAATATCACCGGGTAAATGACGGATACCTTCACGACCCACGCTAAATGTAACGGTTTGTGTTTCCAATTTTTCAGTTTGAATTAACCATTTACCCACTCTGTGAGCTTGACCTCTCGACGTACAACCAAACGCATCGATTTGCGCTACATTTAATCCAAATCGTTTGATTAGCTCATCGTCAGCAACGTATTCGGTTGTCGTTTCCCAATTGTTATTTGGGTCAATATAACGCACATGCACAGCCGTATGCCGTGATTTTTGTGCTGCTGATGTGTAGTTAAATTGCCCTTCGACTACATTTGCATTTGCATAAATCGCCACAGGGTCGCTCGGTCTGTCCATTACTGCGGTGTACTGCGTACCATCCCAAATCGGCATCGCCCGAAAAATTGAGCACAGGTCGTGAATAACATCATATGCTTGTCGTTGCTCTGTAATGTAACAGTTGCATGTAAAGCGCGGCTCTTTACCGCCAAAACCGTCATCGACTAACTGGTCACAATATTGTGCAATAGTGTATAGCGCAAATTTATCAACACCAAATTTTCCTAACCTACTACCCATACCGTAACGTGTATTGGTTAAAATATCGTAAAATACCCACGCTGGGTTGTTTGTCCATGCGAGTTTAAAATTGCCCGACCAAAAACCATTATACTCTCTCGTTTCAGAGTCGTAGTTATCGGGAACTTTGATAATTAAACCTTTAATCAGATAATTACGGCGAGGCACACCGCTAAACTGTGATGAATCGAATTTTAACCCTACAACTGCTGTATTCGGGTATGAAAATTTAGTATCATAGATTTCAGTGTACGAACTCCACAGCGTGTTATTAACTAGTAATGATGATGTGCTGTCTGGCGTTCTGCGAACAACACGGATGTTAAATGGTTTTGGCGGTAAATCATCTAAAATAACTGAGGTTAAATACTGTGAGCGTGTTTTTTTATCAATTAAATCAACATTTTTTACCGTTTTCCATATACTGCCCACGCCAATTTGAATTTCCATTGATACCGATGTTCGGTTGATGTTGCCTTTGTTATCCGTTGAGCTTAATGACTGCACGCCCACAGTTACACGTACTCTATCGATATTCGGGTCGGTAATAGTGCGCACGATTGGCGTTGTTGCTTTTACTTCCAAGTTAACTGGCACTTCGTTTTCAGTTGCTGGGAAACCCTCAAGTGGTGCTTGTGATTGAGTCCCAGCCGTCCATTCGACTTCAACTCCCTTAAAATTATATGAACCGTCGGGCGCTTGGATTGGTGTATCATTTAAAAAAACGCTTTGCAATCCGTTTACTGGACCCGCAATTTGCCCCTCACATAATAAATCAATAATACTCAGTTGCTGGTGTGACTTGAGGTTATCCTGTGCTTCTTTTGGTGTTTTTGCTTTTTTTGAGCCTTTACCCATTTTTCTTTCCTTTTATAATTTTATCCCACGGAATTGGTGTTGTTGGTTTTTTATCTGTATTCGTTGCGTCGTCTAAAGTCTCAAGCCCTTGCGATAGCACTTTTGAGCCGACTTTAATTAAACCATAGCAAAGCGGTACGGGTGCGCCTTGAGCTATCGTATTATCCAAATTAGAAAAATAGGTGTTATTGTTCTTATCAGCTGTCAATTTATCGGTTTTTGGTAACTTAGTTAGCATTTGAGCAACGCCCCCAAGCATCATCCCAACCCCCATTCCTGCTAGCCAATATTGCTCAGTCAATACGCCAACTACAACCATCGCTGCGCCAGCAATAAAACTGAAAATACCGCCTTTGGCTCCTGCTGTTTTGGGTACAATGTGAATAACGGCATCTTGTGGAATTCGACTATGTAGACCAAACTGTAAATTGCCCTCGTTCATATCCACACCTTTAATCCGAACCCGAAAATAGCCATCCATAATCTGCTTTTTCAAACCGTTTATCTGACAATATAAACCATTTAAGGCTTCCGCTGCTGTTTCAGCGTTCATATTGAACTTATCGCCATATTGTTTAAGATTGCCGTAAAGCCTGACAATTGCCATTGTTTATGCCTCCAGATTGAATGTGTGTAATTACGCCAAAACCCGCTGTATAAATCGCGTTTTGATAGCCGTTTCGGGCAGTGATGTAATATAAATTGATTGCCAATGTAGATAGCTGCATGGTTTGGAGTTATTGAACCAAGACAAACCAAGATAACGTCGCCCTCTTGAATATCCCGAACCTGTTCAAAACCATTTTTAGGTAGCAAGTCCAAGTAAAGGTTTTGCCCGTTATGCCACCAATCGTCCTGCCGTTCATAATCGGGTAAATCGATACCTGCTAACATGTATGCGTCACGTACTATCGTTAGGCAGTCCGTCTCACCGTGCTTGAACTCACGACCCAATAGTGGCTTGATATACCTGAATTTATGAATTTTGTTATCACAAACTAGCCACCACGGCAAACCAGTTTGCTGTTGATAAAACTGGTCTGCTTCGCTGAGGATAGACAAACCATCAGGATGAGAGTGAACTACCGCGGTAATCATTCCTTGCTGTTCCGCTTTTATCCAATCATCAGGCGCAATTTCAAATGTCTCTGTCGGTGTTGATGAAATGTTTTTGCATGGTAGATATATTTTGTTATCAATAACAAATCCGCAGCACTCTGCCTCACCGCATTGTTTAGCGTGATTGAGTATTTTATTTTTCATGATTATTTAAGAGAGTTTTGCAGCAGTTGGAAAACCACCGAATGGAAGAATGCCGTGTTGTCCGAAGCGAAGTTTGCAACCATTTAAACAACGACTACACTTATCTTTTGTGATGTCGTTAGTCGGTTTATCAAATTCATCAGCTACTGCGCCACCCGTGTAACCGCACTCAGACGATCTATATATCCAACCGCAGGTATTAGCGATAATTGTCCTAGCAGGGATTAGCGCACCGTCAGACTCACACGGCAACGCTAATTCAAACGTAACAACCATTGAATTTTGTTGTTTCACCTGCTCAATGACATAGTTTGAGATGATTTCGCAAAACGGATCAGCATATTTATTACCATTTTCAAAATTCACCGCATCTAGATATTTAACTGGCACTTCATGACGGGTGACAATTGCACCTAATAGACCATCGAAGTCATTAATTAGACCTGTAATAAAGCCAAGCGCATTGCTCACGCTCATCGTCGGACGATTACTTGTCCCCTGTCCGTTTTTCTCAAACCCCTCTACTTTAATCGGGTACGGCTCATAGATGTTTCCCTGCCATGTAATCGGTCGGCGCAGTTCATTTAATCCGTTATGAAATCGGAATATTGTTTTGTTTCCAATAATTTTAGTTAAATCAACTTCATATAGGTCAACTATCGCATCTTGTGCTATTTTAGTGATATCAAGCAGCATTTTTTTAGGAATCATGCGATTACCTCTTCAAATGTTGCGGTTATTGTTGTTACTGTGTTCATAACGTTAGATGTCCAAGATGTACATTTAACGGTAATTAATCTGTGCGTATTTGGCTCCCTCCATTTAAATGCATAAAGCCCACCATGACGTGTTAAAAAATCATTGATATGTTGCGCGTCTTCTCGTGCTACTTTTAGTGTGACACTGTATGAGCGCAAGTCGTTGTTAATTCCGTCTTTAATTCGTTGCTCATAGCCGTCACCAAATTTAATGACTTTAACGCGTGGCTCGGCTTTTTCACTCATATTTGGCGCGACTTGCCAGTGAAATGTTTCCATGATTTTCTCCAGATGATTAAACTAATTTATTTGTGGTTTA
>NZ_LZGX01000083.1:0-13505 GCF_001690825.1 Gilliamella sp. Fer1-1 | reverse complement strand
TAATGATAATAAATATCATTATTAAATATAAATTGGCAATAAATCTATTACTATTATATTTGTCTGTATTTCCCAAGGATCGTTTTTGTATGAAAAAAGTAGTAGTATCGGCTTTACCCCTGTTTTTAATTAGTTATAACCCAACAGCATTATCCAGCCCAAATCAGATCGACCAACAGATAGCTGAAAAAAGCGAAGATGACAAAAAAGACGATGACGTCATTATTGTAACAGCACCCTCAGCTAAATTATCAACCTCTCAAGCAATTGATTCAAATAAAATCAATCAATCAAATACGGGCGATGGTAATATCACGGATGTATTGAAAACTTTGCCTGCGATACAAATGTCGAATAGCAGTAACAACGGCATGACGCAAGGTGAAATTAAGCCTGCCGATATCTCGATTCATGGCAATACCAGCTACCAAAATAATTATCAATTAGATGGTGTAAGCTTTAATAATGATGTCGATCCAATCGATCCAGGATTAGGCGTAACCAATACGCGTGTTGATAGCGATGAACAAGGTCTTTATATTGATAGCCGCTTAATTAATGAAATTAAATTATATGACAATAATATCCCCGTTGAATACGGTGGATTTACAGGTGGTGTTATAGATGTAATTAGCCGTCGTTGGAATCATGAAACTAATGGTAATATTTTTTATCGTAAAACCCAATCTTCATGGAATAAAACGCATGTCGATCCAGCGATTAAATTTGATAGCTCCGCCAATGATGCCAGTCATCCGAGTCGATTTCAACCTAAGTACAGTAAACAAAGTTTTGGCGGTTGGTTTGAAACAGGTCTTACTGACGATTTAGGTGTAATGTTTGCCGCATCAAGAAGAGAATCTGATATCTCTTCTGTCTCTTATCAAGGTCCATCATTATTATTAGATGGTGAAGATCTGATTGAAATTCGAAAAAACGGCGGTATGAAAAACCAAACACGTGTTTCAAATAACTATTCATCTAAATTTACTTGGTATGCAACAAACCAAACATCAGTAAATTTTTCTACCAATTATTCACAATATAACAATTACTCATTTGCCGCAACCGTTGCTAATTCTGGTTACAATACTAAGCATAATGGCTTAAGTATGGCCTTGCAATTACTGCATGAGTTTAATTTTGCCAAATTAGATTTGACAACAAGTTATCAAAAGCTAGAAGATAAAAGAACCAACGATCAAAACTATTTTATTACATTGGTTGATTATTCTGATTGGCGTAGCCCCGTGCAATATCATTCGGGAGGCGTTGGTAATTTAACCACTAAACAAGATAATTGGGGATTAAAGACAAAACTTGATTTTAAACCAATTTCTTGGTTGGATACCACGCATGAACCCTCTATCGGATTCGAACTAGCAAAAACCAAAGCGCGTTATATTCGAAATGAAGATTTTTATCGTTATACCTATACGGGCACATGGGACGCCCTCCCTTGGCTCTCTTATGCCGATCATGCTTCGGTTTTCCAAGCTGGCCATTATCAAGCAAGTTACGATAATTACGCATTCTTTACCGATGACACGATCAAATACGGTCGCTTAACAGTCCGTCCTGGAATACGTATTGATTATGATAATTTTATTAAAGACGTCAACCTAGCACCAAGATTTGTGACAAGTTTAGACACCTTTGGTAACGGTAATACTGTATTAACTGCTGGAATCAACCGCTATTATGGCCGTACTATGATGGCTTATGCTTTATATGGTGCACAAAATGCGGGATTAAAGAACTGCTATTACTTTTGTACACCAGGACAAGTTGATGAAGATTGGATAAGCTCAACTGATTTTGAAGGGCTTAATTCGCTTTCTACACCTTATAATGATGAAATTAGTTTAGGTTTTGAGCAGGTTGTAAAAAACAGTCTATGGCAATTACAATATGTACATCGTGAAAGTTATGATGAAGTTCGCAGTCGCCCTAAATATGATAATGGTCGATCAAACATTCGAACCTTTGATAACTCTGGGCGCAGTACGCATGATACTTTGTCATTAGTGGTAAAAAATAGACTACCTATCGAATTTTATCACGCTGAACATACTGCATCGGCTTCAATCTCGTGGCAAAAAAGTGAAAGCAATACACCTAAAGAGCTAGGTTATGCGCATTATGATCCCGCAAATAATGTTCGCCATGATAAAGTTTGGTATAACGGTAGAATAATTAAAGCATCTGATTTACCTGCAACCGATTTTAATATTCCCGTTAAGATCAATTTCGAACTGACAAGCAAAATTCCAGACTATGATTTAACGCTTTACAACTTACTACAATGGCAAAGCCCGCGAAATCAAGCGGTTCGTTATAGTAACCAATATCACATCGATCCAAATACGGGGGATAAAATGGCAAAATACGAAAAAGAACGCTTTGCCAGTACGCTTCGTTGGGATGCTAAACTCGGTTGGGCGCCAACTTTTGCTAAAGGTGCTAATTTTTCTGTAGAAATTAATAATATTTTAAATAAAAAAAATGTTACCGATCGTTATGTTTATGGTGCTGATGCGGCAGGTAATGACAGAATTGTCAATGCTTATGCTCCTGGTCGCCAATTTTGGATTCAAGTTGGTTATGACTTCTAATTTACATAAAACGTTATACTTTTTTCGCAATAATATAAATTTTACTGTCGCATAAACATGCAAAAAATTAAACAATTCTTATATTTAGTAAAGCCATTTTGGTGTTCTTCAGCATCCAAAATGGCTTGGTTATTATTACTTAGTGTTATCGCTTTAAGTTTATCTACTGTATGGTTTAATGTTAAATTAAACCAATGGAATGGAGATTTTTATAATGCACTACAGGCTTTAAACGAGCAAAATCTTTATCGTTTATTGGGCGATTTTATTATTCTTATTATTATGATGATTTTGGTCGTTGTGTACGCTGATTATTTACAAAAGAAGCTATTAATAATTTGGCGTTACCATATGACAGAAAAAATAACTAAGCAATGGTTATCCAAACATTCTCATCACTATCATCTTAAAATAAAACATATTGAACTTGATAACCCCGATCAACGTATTGCTGAAGATATCAATTTACTGATTAAACAATCACTAGATTTATTACTTTCATTTTTGCGTTCGTTTATGACATTAATCTCCTTTACTGCCATTTTATGGACACTATCTGGTGCTATTTCCTTTACCTTACTATCGATAGATATTCATATCCCTGGTTATATGGTTTTTGCTTGCGCTATCTATACATTATTAGGAATTATTTGCACTCATGCTATAGGTAAACCTTTACATAAAATTAATATCGAAAAACAGCAAAGCGAAGCTAATTACCGAGCGACATTGATTCATTGTTACCAATCTAGCGAAGCAATCGCTGGCCAACATGGTGAAAAACAAGAAACGACTAGGTTAAAAAACAAATTTACAACCATTATTCATAATTGGCAAAATTTGATGAATTATGAAAGAAATCTTTCATTTTTTAGTGTAGGTTACCAACAAGTATCTTCTTTAGCGCCGATTTTTTTTGCATTACCTGCTTTTATTGCTGGCTTAATTAATTTAGGTGGCTTGATGCAAATTCGACAAGCATTTATGCAGGTTTCCTCGGCATTAAGTTGGTTTATTTATGCATATCGAGATATTGCAATTTGGCAAGCGACAGTAACAAGGCTTTATCATTTCGTTCGGCTTTTAGATGAATTACCTGAAAATACAATTACTCAAACTACCCATAATGATACGCTACTTGATGCGCAGGTAATATTAAAAAGTGCAGATAATCAGCAAGTCCTATTATCGACTCATATCCAGTTAACTAAAGGCGATACGTTATTGGTTCAAGGACGTTCGGGTATAGGTAAATCAACACTATTAAAAACCATTAGTGGTTTTTGGACAAATTATCAAGGTATTATTCAACGTACAGATAATTATCTGTGGATCCCACAAAAAATACGCCTTAGTTACGATAGGTTGGATAATTTATTGGCTTACCCTGCTTGCTCAAAAAACTTTACACAACAAAAGTTGCTTGAAACATTATCATTAGTTGGGCTAGATAAATTGAGTCATGAGCTAGAAACCGAAAGTGATTGGGGGAACCGTTTATCAGGTGGTGAACAACAACGTTTAATGTTTGCTAGGGTGTTGCTTAACAAACCCGAACTAATCTTGTTAGATGAAGTAACTTCGGCATTGGATTTACCAAGTGTCTATCAACTTATTTCGCTATTACAGAAAAAATTACCAGAAAGCGCGATGATCTTTATTTCTCATCAACCAATACAAAATCATGTTAAACAAGTCATCAATTTAGATGATACGGCTATTTTACCAATACAAAAATTGGCACAGCAAAATGCCGAGTTTGAGACTGTGTTTATATCTAAGGTTTAAATTCGATGTTAAAAAATTTTTTATACTATATTTTCTTTTCCCTATTGCTTAGTTTTCCCCATTTATGCTGGTCAAATACGCTAATTGAATCCAATCCTACGATAGAAACTTATCAATTAGACAACGGGTTAACTGTCTATCTACAACCTCGCTCAAAAGCAGGATTAGAGTTAAGATTAATTGTGCACAGTGGCTCATTGCAAGAAAATGAAAATCAACTAGGCTTAGCTCACTTTGTTGAACACATGGCATTTAAGGGAACAAAAAATTTTCCTAATAAATCTAGTTTTAAATCGCTAGAAGAATATGGAATCCATTTGGGAACTCACATTAATGCCGCCACCAGCTTTAATTCAACGGTATATCGCTTATCGTTACCTGCTAGTGAAGCTCTACAATTAGAAAAAGGATTAACCGTATTATCGGATTGGGCTTATCATATTTCATTTGAACAACAAGATTATGAAAGTGAACGCGATGTTATCATTGAAGAGTGGCGCTTACGGCAAGGCGTGGCTTACCGCATTAATACCCTCTTAGATGAACTACGTTATCATGGAAGTTTATACGCTAATCGAGCTCCAATTGGTTCGTTAGATATCATAAAAAACGCACCGGTTCAGGAAGCAAAAACGTTCTATAACAATTGGTATCAGCCACAAAGAATGAGCTTAGTTGCAGTAGGAAATTTTGATACTAAATCAGCTAAACAATGGATTAATACACTTTTTGGTCAGCGTTCACGAGGTGATGCACCAGTTGATATTCCGCAATTAAGAGCTTTTTCACCACAAAACGAGCCACTAGTTAAAGTTATCCTTGATCGCGAACAAGGGCAACGACTAATACAAATCGCATTACAACGTGATTTACCCACAGCTTTAAATACACCTCAAGGAATAAAAGAAGATATTTTTGATTTAGTCTGGCTAACGTTACTTAATCATCGGCTATCATTGTTAGTAGAAAATCAAATATTGCCTAGCGCTCAAATTAATCAACAAGGTATTTTATTTGATAACAAACGTATGCAATACCTTCTTTTTGCACAGACAAAAGATCAACAGTATTTAGAGACAATGAGGCATCTGTTTTCCGAAATACAACGTATGTCAACCAGCCCAGTATCAGAAATAGAATTGCAACAAGTTAAAAACCAAATTTTAACAAAATTAAAACAACAGGCAGAAAATGAAATTAACTATCAAAATGATTATTTAGCTAATCAATTAGTTAACAATATTACAAATAGTTTGCCTATACAAAATAAAACACAACAATTAACTCAAACAACACAAATATTAAAAACACTTAATGCAAGCGCTCTGCAAAAAATAGTGGGTGAGCGACTAAACAGCGCTAATTTACGGATTGCAGTTATTGGTCCAGATAGTGATCAAAATTCGGTTAATGCCGAGCAAATCAAACAATTATGGCAAACGATTAGACAAACTCAGTTAGGAAAGTTTCCATTTAAGAAAGAAGAAGTTAATCTTGATATCAAGCCTGCATTACAAGGAAAAATTACAGCAACCCACAATATTAGTGAAATCAATGCATATGAATGGCAATTAAGCAATGGGCTTCGAGTTATTGCACGCCCTGATAATACTTTATCAGGTGATGTTGAAATGTTATTACAGATCCCTGGGGGATTATCTCTTGATAGCGATCAACAATTAGGTATTATGCGTTGGTCACAAAGATTGGCGGAAGATAGTGGTTATGGAACGTATACTTCAGCAAAATTAAACCAATTTAGTCGGCAACACCAAATTACTGTTTCCCCTTATGCCGAACTGCTTTATCATGGTTTACGCGGAAAGGCACCGAATGATCAATTAGCATCATTATTTAAATTATTTTATTTGAAATTAACCGCCGCTAATTTTGACCCCCAACAATTAGCCCAAACCAAACAACAATTAAGCTTAGCTTATTCCAAACAACCTGTTGAAAGGCAGTTTTTAGACTTAATCAATCAAAATGCCTTTAATCATGGTGATCGTTTGTTAGTTTCACCTGATGGTGCTTGGAGGGATTTTTCAGCAGATCAACTGAAGCAAAACTATTTACGTGCATTTGCTTTATCACCATCGGCCAATATTATTATTTCTGGACGTTTTAAGATTGATGAAATTAAACCATTAGTTGAATATTGGTTTGCTGGTCTACCCACTACTGATAAAAAAAACGCATGGGTAGATAACGGTATCATACCAATTCATCAATCAATGCAAAAAACATACCCTATGGCTAGTAGCGATAAATCAATGGTTAGTATACTTTACTCAGCGCAAAAACCATGGCAGCTACGTGATCAACTTAATCTTGAACTGATTGACTATATTATTAATTTAAGATTACGTTATTATGTTAGAGAGCAGGCCTCTGGCGTCTATACCATTATTTTTTCGCAGCAACTGATCAAATATCCGACTTCCTATTATTTAGCGAGGCTAAACTTTACGACAGCCCCTGACAAAGCCCATGCTATAACAGTGTTGGCAGATGAGGTAATTCAATCTGTAGCGCGTAATGGCGTGACTTTAGATGAGTTACAGCAAGCAAAGAAATCATGGTTAATTGATTATCAAGAAAAAAAGGCCAGTTCTACCTATTGGTTAACCGCAATGGCACAAACTGCAGCTGATGGTAGCCATTTTGATGAGTTAAATATGCCAGCCAATCTCATTGAAGCCATTACATTGCAAGATACGAACCATTTAGCTACGCAATTATTAGGTAAAAATCCAAAAATTTTCACTTTATTACCTAAAAAGGTCGATAATTCAAATCAATAAAATTATCAATTTAGTCAGGAATCAAAAGTAATAAACTAGTTAGCATATAGAGTATTACTTTTAGTTTCCTGATTTTTATTGTATGGGTAAATTTACATTCCGATACGACTCAAAAATATAGAGCTATTTTGTGTTTAGCTATTGCTCAAACTGATAAAATCAAAAATTAGCATGTAAATACGCCATAATGAGTTCACACTTGGTATAGAAAATTACGCTACATGTATTCAATAGGAAGCAAATATGATTTATGTGCCTTATTGGGTTGTTAGGCGTTATAGTTAATTATTCTTTGGTAATGAACGGCTTCTTTTCATTTATGGATACAATTAACTTGTTTTTTCTTGTTTTGTCTTTTCTTGTATTCAAATCCTCTTTTATTTTTATCATGGAGCATTGCCGACTCTTCACTATATTATTTTTGGGAAAGGCAAGCTATATCCGTTATATCTCTATGCGAATATTAATACGGCATTCGTTAGCATATTGATGCTGGGTAATATCGAGATATGATTACCCAGTAATAGATTTATTGTAAATAGTTGTCTACGTAAATGAAATCACCGCTAATATGCAAAAGATTGATTATATTTAAATTAAATAATTTCCAACTCTTTTAACGATAGTTTTATAAATGCATAAAAAATAGGTGCAAAGATTAAACCAATCACACCAAAAAGTGTTTCTAAAAATAGCATCGCAATTAATAATTCACAGATGCCTGCATGAATTTTTGTTCCAACTATTTTGGCATTAAGTACATATTCCATTTTATGAATTAAAATTAAATAAACAATAATCGCCATCGCAACAGTGAATGATACTGTAAATGCAACAACAAAGATTAATGCATTAACAACTAAGTTTCCAATAATTGGAATAAGTCCAAAAACAAATGTGGCTAAGACTAAACTTTTGCTAAACGGTAAATGAATACCAAACACAGGCAGAATAATAAATAACAAAATAGACGTCATTATTGTATTAAATAATGCAATCACAACTTGTGACATAGCAACATACTGGAATACGACAACTAATCGGTTTAAACTTGCTTTTAAGGCTTTAGTTAGTGGTCTTTGTACAACTTTGTTGTCATCAACGTTACGTTGATTTTCTTTATAACCAAGAATTAACCCAATAATCATTCCCACAATTAATATGATTAAATCGTGAAATACTTTTTTAATGATAGATTGTAGATAGAATATATGATCTTTAAGATAAACCATTATCGTGGATTTAACTTCATCTAAATCATCTGGCAAATAATGAGTAATACTCGGTGGAAGACTGTTTATTACATTGTTTACCACTAATTTCATATTTGTTAACGTTTCGGTAGGATGCTTAGCCATGTCAACAAACCAAGCAAATAAATACCAAAAACCACCAATAAAAATACCAATAATCAGAGTCGTTAGGACTAATACCGAAACTAATTTTGATCGATGGCTAAAGCGCATCATTTTTCGCGATAAGAAATCATCTAATTTCTGAGTTAAGGTATAAGTTAATAAACCTGCAATCACTGCAGGCATTAAATGAACTTGCATTAAAATAATGAAAAAAACAGAAAATAATGTAAGACAAAAAAGTCCTAATTTTTGATTATTATCAAGTATCATGGTCATTAATTCCTTTCAATAAATAGCCGATTAACTATTAATTTTTAACCTTAAATATTAACATATTCTTTTTTTGCTATTTGTGCTAAAAAAAATCGATAAAATTAAGGCGATTTAAAATAATTCTAAAATGTACTTCAAAACATAGCATTAAGTTCAAAAAGAAAGCGATTATAACAGAGGATAAATTATACGTCTGCTTTTTTGCTATAGTTAAATACACCATCCTGTACAAAATGGCATTATATAACGATAAGGTGGAAAGACTATGTGAGAATGTTGTAGCGACCTTATCTTTACTCTATGATAAATATTGATTTATGTAGATAATAAATATGTTATCTACATAATATGGTTACTCTATTTTTTCATGAAATCCTTTGCCATAAAAAACTAAACTACTGTTACCTCTTGGTACTGAGTAATGAAATTGCTGGCGTATAGTTTTATTCTGCTGATGTAAATTATTTTCATATTCAGCAAGTTTATGCACCAATAATAATTTCGCTAATCGCTTATTGGCATGTTGGCTTCGTTCGGTCTGTACTTTGACACTAATACCCGTTGCGATATGTGTTGCACGAACGGCAGATTCGGTTTTGTTGACATGCTGGCCACCAGCTCCCGATGATTTCATCGTCGTAAATTCAATAGTACTATCCATTATTTGTGAAGGGTTTTGTAAGCAGGTAATGCCTATAAACCAATTTTTACGTTTATGTGCTGGTCGATATGGGCTTTGGCAAATCCATTGTACGGTTCCAAGCCAACGCTGTATTAATTGATCACACTGTAAGCCTTCAATTGAAATAAGCACTGAACGGAAAGTATTGGGCTTATCGCCCAATACGCTTTCGACTATTTCGGTTGTTACTGATAATTTACTTGCTTCATTTAGAAATTGCGTTACGGCTTTCGCAACAGCTAAAGTGCATTCAGCAGGCCCTTTGGCAGATGAAAAAAAGAGCAATGCCATTAATGACCTCCTTGTGTTTTATAATTCAATATTGGAGTAAGTTGTGCGATCACTTTAACAATGTTTGCTTGTTGCATCGATTCAATTACACTCTCAATTGATTTATAAGCTTGTGGCGCCTCTTCAAAAATTAAGCTGCTATCTTCACAAATGACACGGCTCCCCAATTTGGTTCGTTTAAGTTCTTGCATTGAATAGCGGTTATCTAACTTGCCTTTACAGTCGGCCCGACGCCATTTACGCCCCGCACCATGGGCTAATGACATAAGAAGATTTTCATGCTGTATTGGCTTAACTAAATAACTATAATCCCCACGCGATCCGGGTACAATCACTAATTCATCTGTTGCTGAAGAGGCGCCTTTACGATGCAACCAATACGTCTGACCACTCAACATGACTTTTTCGAGAAAATTATGACAACCATTTAGCACTTCAACCCCTTGTGTATTTAGGTTTGCCATTAATCTTTCAGCGACAACTTGACGATTTAATCTGGCAAATGCTATTGCGTTATCGTGCTTAGCTAGATAGTCTAATGCTTCAGGACTGTTTTCAAGTAAACCTTGATTACCAAAACGCGATAATTGATTTTGTAAAATCGCATGACCTAATCCTCTTGAACCACTGTGCACTAATAAAAACAACTTCTTAGCATTGAGTTGGTAATCATTAAATAACGACTCATCACAAATTTTACTGACCTTTTGTAATTCAGCAAAATGGTTACCACCACCAATTGTACCAAGATTGTATTTATGATGAGTATTTGACTGATCAATATTACCAATTTGCCGTTCCAATTTATCAATACTCAATTTAGCTATATTGATTTCAGTTTGCCAAAAACCCATACCACAACCAATATCACTGCCAATTAAAGTTGGGTAGATGATTTCACGGCTTAAATAAGCAGCGCCAATAGGGTAGCCTTTTCCCGGATGAAGATCTGGCATGCCCACAACTTTAACCATATTCGGCAAATTAGCGGTTGCCAGTAGCTGTTCAATAGCCACGCCTTCAATCCATGTGTTTTTTGATGCAATATATGATGCTTTGTCAGATAGCACCTGTATAGAATTGTCCATATATCAATCCATATTAATCAATATTATTGTTATACCCTGATGATGTATAAAGACAAATTTTTTGAATAAATTAAATGTAAAAAACGTTATAAATTAAAATAATACATATAAAATTCAGCTTTGCACTTAACATTGATTTGATCACAACAGTTAATTATTGTTAATCCAAAACAACGCTTACTTTAACAATGTAAAGCAAAATTATCTTTAAGTATTGGGTATAGGTTATATTGGCAGGCTAAGATCAGCAGAATGAATTGAAGTAAAAATGAGAAGTGTTACTACTTAATTATTTTGCGATAAGCCTGCAAAGGTTAGTTAAACAAATCATAATCAATTCTCCTTTGCAGTTAATAATGGTGAGTATCATAGTTATTTTTTTATAAGATGTAAATAGTAGGCGTGAAGAATTTTAATTAATAAAACAACATAAAAAGTAAAATTTTAGCCTTTTATCCTTGAGATAAAAATAGGAAGAACACTTGTCTGTAAGCTCTCGAGGCATAAAACCGTTTAAAATGATTTTACTCTTTTTAAAAGAGGTTATTTCGCAACCTCTTTTTCGATTTTTTGAAAATGATCAAGGACTATTATTTGATCACATAAAAGTTAACATCACGAGTATCTCGAAGAGCATCAACGAATTTCCCCAATTCTTTACTGTAACTTTTCTCAGGATCGTTTTCTTCTGTACATTTTTCTTTTGAGCGATAACTTTTAGCCATTGCATCATTTGATGCCAAATTGTCGTATGGTTTTTTAAAATCACTACCTTTTAATGTCATAAGGTGATTCCAGTCATTTAATAGGCTTTCCATATATTGACGACCTGCTTCGCATTTTATGTTATTTAAGTCAATCTTAGGAATAACATATTGGCTTATCTCACTGAACTTTTTAGGATTGTAAGGAAAGCTAATGTCTTCTTTTTCATCTTCTTTTAAGAATTCAATAAAGTCGCTTTCACGATATAATTTTCTAAAACGTTCTTGATAAGATTGGTTTTTCTTCAATTTTAGGTCTTGGGTTATTTCTTTTGGAAAAGGTTGATCATAAGAATAATCCCAATGATATTGGCTGTGTTCAATAAATACATCATTGATTAATTTTGCTGGCAATTCTATTTCTTGCGCTTTACCATCAATAATGGCTGGAATGTTATTGATTTCTCTTTTTTCTCTTAAAATCTTTTCGTATTCTTCATCATTCAACTCAGACGTTGAATAGATGACTGTGTATAAATAATAGTTACTTTGTGTTGGGTTAATAAGACCTAATTTTCCAAATTGAGCCGGTTTTACAACAAAATTGAAGTCATCATTATTATACGATAAGGTATGTTTGCCGTATTCAAATGTATAATTAACACCCGATTTGGCTGGAATAGTTAATTCTTTACCATCAATAGTGACTTTTATTTCGTTAGCAGTAGGGTTGTCAATCCAACGCTCGATAGAACTAGGTTCAGAACAGCCAACAAGGATTAAACTGCAAATCCACAATAAAGAATATTTTATTTTTTTCATCATAATATTTTGTTATAAGTGTAAAAAGGAAGTAAATATTATCATCTTTATGAAAAAAACTAAATGTAATCAAATAAAATTAGTGTTATAAATAGGTATTTTGTTTGGTTGTTTATTAAATAACATTAGGAATAGAGAGATTTTTATGAAATTGATAGTCGATAATATGAATTGCCAGCATTGTGTGAAAATGATAACAAAAGCGATTAATGACATTGACCCAAACGCAAAAGTGACCGTTGATTTAACTAAGCGCCAAGTTGCTATCGAAAATAGTTCCATTACGCAAGAAGCCGCTATCACTGCGATTAATGAGGCTGGTTATGAGTTTGTTGGAACTGCGAACTGACTATCTCTATATTTGATAGCACTAGGTTTCTTAGGCATCTTTGTTATGCTACCTTGCTGAAATTTTACCTTAAAAAAGAAATAACAAAAAATTTGTTTAAAGTATCAGCATATTTTGGAAATATACTAGAATACGTTTATCTATTTATTAATAAGCTATTGTGAAAAGGATATAGACTATGAAAGGTAAAATATTGAGTGTTACTGTGGCTATTATGGCTTGGTTTAGTGCGGTTTTTTTTGTTAATGCTTATCAGATTGATTGCCCACAAAACATCAAAGTTAAAGAAGAAGTTGAAAACAGGCCTGATGGATGGGAGGTTTCTGATAAAGATAGCCTGAGTAGCTCTTTTCATAGCATGATTGTTTATTACGATAACCCTTCTAGAATGGGTGCTTTAAAACCAGCAAAAGGAACGGTTGCTGGTAAGAAACATGAGTTAATATGGGAAGTTAATTACCACACAGATGTTGAACCTTATTATGTTAGTTGCGCTTACAGTACAAGCAGAATTGAGCTAATAAAAAAAATTGATTCATCAATGAAAAGTTGCTGGGCTGACTATTTTGAAGATGAACAAGGAAAAAGAGGGACACTTACCTGTAGCACAAGTGAGGCAAAGGACTTGCATTAGTTGAAATATGAGATTTGTTGTTATATGTATTGTTATATGTATTGTTATATGTAATAGCCGATAACTCAAATCCCACTAAAATTTTAAACCCTAGTTT
>NZ_LZGX01000082.1:0-2738 GCF_001690825.1 Gilliamella sp. Fer1-1 | reverse complement strand
TAAATCAGTCAGTGATAACCGTTTAACGCTTTGGCTGAATAAGGGATTTAAGCCATTTGATGCTTTATGAATAATAATTTATTAATCCCTTAAATTTAAAATGATTTTATACTGAAACGGTATAGATTCCTGAATGTTTTTTACAAAAATGATTGTATTTTTGCCACAATAAAAAAGGAAAAAATATGAAGAAAGATCTAAAAGAAATAGAACAACAAAATCAATTAATAGTAGTTTATTTATCTCTAAAATAATTGGCTAATTTGTCAATGTTTTTAGATTATCCATTGCAACCAAACAGCTATCATTCATGACTTCATAGCATTTTTTGCTATAGTAGGCGCCATTTTATTTAATTTGGATGAATCTTAATTATGGAATCTATACCTAATTGCCCTGTTTGCCAATCTGAACATACTTATCATGATGGTTCGTTTTATGTTTGCCCTGAATGTGCTCATGAATGGGATCCAAACGAAGTTGTAGCCACTGATGGTGAATTACAAGTAAAAGATAGTAATGGTAATTTACTTGCTGATGGTGATGATATTATTTTAATTAAAGATCTTAAATTAAAAGGATCGTCAACTGTGCTGAAAAAAGGCGCTAAAGCCAAAGGCATTCGTTTAGTAGACGGTGATCATGAGATCGATTGTAAAGTCGATGGTATGAAAATTATGCTTAAAGCTTGCTTTGTGAAAAAAGCTTAATTAGAAAGATTCAGTTCAAAAGTCGAGTTAAATATCCTATTCACATTGGTTTAACCAATATGAATAGGAATAGTTAAGATAAAATAAGCTTCTGGTTAATTATTTATGACGTAAAACGAAGAGAGCTTCGTGAGATTGACTTAATAAAAATTTATCCTGCTTGTTATCGGCTTGTTCTATTAAACGGTCTAATTGCGCTTCGGCATCATCAGGTAGTGGATACGTATTCAGTAGTCGGCGAATCTTATTATTAAGCATCTTAAAATGATCATTGGGGCATAAAGCTTCTTCAAGAGCGATAGAGTAAAAAGCCACAACCCGGGATCTCATTTCAAGATCGGTTTCGTTGTTAAGTAGATCCATAAGTTGATCGAATGGCTTTTCTGAATCGGGAAGTAAAGCGAGCCTTTCGGCTTGTTTTATTCATTCTTGCTCTTTACCCATAGTAATTACACGCCATTAAGTTGTAAAAATTATATATTAACGATAATACCAAAATACCGCTTATTTTGCTTGGCTTATAATCACAATGATTAGCTAAATTAATTAGCTTTAATAATCAACATGTTGATTTTATTCTTATCAGTCATTTTAGTGCTTAAAAGTCATTCAGAAAACCCATTGATTTTATTGAATTTTTTATTTTCACCCAGCTTATTCTATTGGCTTGATAAAAAAGTTAATAAATGATATTTTTACTCACATTTGTTATTTTCGCTCAGCTCATCCAATCCTAATTTTTTGGTTAAAAAGCATCAATATAAATGATTGCAGAGGTGTTTGTTTTACTATTTACTTCAACTAGTCAGTGACAAAAATTATCAAAAATTAAATCGTCGTTTGTACTTTGTTGTAAAAATCCGCAACCCTATGTGTGTGAGCTAGATAGCTAGTTTAATGTGTTAAGAAATTCATCCTTATTTTTCATTATCTAGCTCATCGGTAATTTCATCATAATACTTATCAGTGTTAGCTCATCATCATATGCTAATAAAGAGGGTTTATTTTTTAAATAATTTGTAGAGTATATTTTCGTTCATATTTATTTTTGTTCGTTTAATCGCATTTAATTAGTCAAAAAAATTAAATTTCTATCTGTAATTATGTTATAGATTAATAATATTTGATTTCACACCTACCAATTACATCAAAAATATGATCATAAGTGCTAAGTATTATGCGTTGTTTACCTGCTTTATGAACTTCATCGACTAAATCAAAACTAGATTTTGAATATTTTTCGTAGGGATACTCATCTATTTTATAAATAGACAAACGGTCAATATCATTAAACATAAATGTCACTTTAACTTCAGGAACATTTAAAATCTCTGGTTTGCAACCTGCCAATGACAATGACGTATCAACAACCAAGGTAAATGGATAACATTCTAATTTAACCTCAGATAAAATTAATGCATTTCGTGTGTAAATAATACCGTATTTTGTTTGTATTTCTTTTGTATTCATATCCCCTCTATTTTTAATTAAAAGGCAACAGTCGAATATTTAAAGACCGCTATTAACCATTGCCATACAGATAACATATTAAATATTTTAGCGTTTATAGTAACATTGTCGTTTATAATAATATTGTCGTTTATTGTTTAAAAGTTGAATAAGTTAAAGCACTTCAGCTTTGCCAACTAGCTTAGAACCTTCATAAATATTCATTGTAAATCCTTTTTCGAGTAAAAAACTTGGCGCATCCTCTACTAAAAAATAGGCTTTTCCAAAGCCAACTCTTTGGTCGGGTTCTAATAGTTCGCAACGTTGCACATTTAACACTAATGACCAAGATGACATATCACCACTTTTACCTTTCATTGGCTGAGTAATTACATAATATTGTATATTTATTGGAATTGCCTTTTTTCCACCTTGTTGTATAGGCGTCCAGTCAATTTTAACATCAACACTTAAGCTGTCCATATTGTTACCCTATTTAACATATGGATTACTATCTAATTAATTTTTATGAATTTTATTTTTATCTTATCATAAATGATAATATTATTAATACACTTA
>NZ_LZGX01000081.1:0-72874 GCF_001690825.1 Gilliamella sp. Fer1-1 | reverse complement strand
ATGAAAATGAAAACAATTATTAAATTTTTTAGTGTGTTTTTACTAGCCCTGATGGTAACAGCTTGTTCATCAGAAAAAACACCAGAACAAGTAGCAGAAAAATTTATCACAGCAATCTACAAAGGTGATTTAGATACCGTTATGGATCTGATCTATTTTCCTAAAGAAGATAGCAAAGATATAGATATGACAACGCTTATGAAAAGTAAAATGCAAGAAGCGCTTAAAAGAGGGAAAGCGTTTGCCGATGAACATGGTGGTTTTGATAAAGTCGAAACAGCACCTGCAGAATATACCAATGATGAAAAAACAATGGCTAAAGTACAAGCTATCGCTTCTTTCAAAGATAATACTAAAAAAGATGAAAAAAACATCTCATTAATCAAAATTGATGGTAAATGGTTAATTAATATGAAAATATAAATTATAGCTAATGTTAATTGTTATGTTAGAAATGATAAAAGGGTAAAATTTTACCCTTTTTAATTGTGAAACAATTTTGATGAAATATTACCGTTTCTTTCCTATTATTTTTCTCATGCTGATAAATTTTGCATTTGCTAATCAGCTTGCTTCTTCTTCCAATCAAACCATTGAATTGCCTTATTCTATAAAAGTAGGAGACTGGGTTTTTAGGAAAGGTATACAAACCGATAGTTTTATTGTCAATCAGTTAGGTGGCGGTGATTTCTCACATATTGGTATGATTATATCAATTCAGCCAGAGATTAAAATTATCCACGCTACAACAAGTGATGATAATAATCGCCTCAATCAAGTAATTGTGTCAACCTTAAACGAATTTATTACTCCTGAATTAGCTGAAAAATATGCTATAGCAAGACCTAATTTTTTGTCTGATGTGCAGCGATCGCAAATTGTCAATGACCTTTTAATCAAACAAGGTGAAGCTTTTATATTAGCACCAAGAGAACAACCCCATCTTTATTGCACAACATTACTTTTTGATTCTATTATTAAATTCCAACCTGATTTTAATGTTGAATGGAAGTATACTCATTTTCCAACATTAAGTGGTTTTTATCTCTTTCCCCAAGCATTTGCAAATTATCCCAATATTACTTGGATCTATAAATATCCATAAAACGCATGGTGGTTTATGGCTCTCTGCGCCAGTGTTTGCGCATTTACCCGTTAAAAGGGGCAAGAAATACTATCGTCACACTCTACAATAAACTAGTTCGTTATTATCTTTTCCAATTTAGAATTGGCGTGTAAATACCCCCCCAAACTTAGTACACAACTCACGTAGAAAATTAAACAGCCTGTTTTAGTGTTTTATATTCAATCGGTATCATATTGTGTAATGCCTCATGCGGTCTTTCGGTGTTATAAATCGTTAATCCTTCTTCGGTTATTTTCCTTACTTGCGTTAAGTTGTTATAAAGCAAATTGTTGTTGCGGATTGAACTTATATTCGAATTAACCAACTTTGGCATTATTTATGTATTTTAGTGAATTTACTCGATAGGCAGATTATCGGTTATTGGAGAATTGTTTTAAGGCATTTAATATCCCGCATTCATTAAGCAAGAAAGAGGAACCTTATGATAATACAGTAGCCGAAGCGACATTGAAAACAATTAAAACAAAGTTTGTAAAAGGTCAATGTTTCAATCCCATAACTGAGCTATAACACATTTTTTCGGCTTATACCTATTGGTATAATAATAAACGATGACATTCTTCGCTATGCTACGTGCCTCCTGTCGAATTAAAAAACACTTATCCCTCAATTTTTTTGTTTGAAAATGTGTTGCCATTTCATTTAGCTATAGCAAAAACCCCAGCAAATTCGAGTATTAGTTTAATTATTAGCGATGACTCTGACGGTGTGCCAAAGATAGAGTTAGTCGGCTCAACACATGATGTAAGCAAAACAACCGCAGCTAGTGCAGTGCCAACCACATTTATTATTATGCAGCAAGGAAAAAACAAAAACCGTGTATAGTTTTAAGATTGATAAATGGTATATCCTTAAAAAATCTAAAGTTGAGGCGTATTTTATACGAGAAAAAGTACAAGCATATCGCGATTCAATAGGATGGCACAGAATTCACTAACGCATACCCCAAATATTGGGGTAAAGGTACTAATTTTAGATTATCGTAAGGCTAGGGTGGTTTATTTACTGAGTGGGGTAATTTGATGGGGATATTACCCAAATAGTAGTTTTTTTGTTGACGATTTTGTTGCTTACTATATTGCTGAATTAAGAGAACCTAATAAACGTAGTTTTCCGTGAGTAGTAATATCCAATGTTCGACAGATAAAGGGCGATCGTCCTAATCATGCTCAATATTCAAGAGCGGTTTGTATTAATGGAAAGTAGAGTTCTATAGTTAACTTTTTGCTTTGAATATCTTGGCACAAATATTATAAGCAGAGGAAATGCAGTTACATTGTGCTACTGCATTTTATTTTAGCGTAATAAACTATAGATAAAGCAGTCATTTTTAATTGTTATTTTACCTATTGTTGATTGGTTTAATTTCTAACAATAGGTGCGTTTTTGCAAAATCGAAAATATCGCAAATCAATGAATAACTCATTGCATTTATTTTTATATTCAAGCAAACTGCTGATACTTTGCGCTTATTGATAATTTACGATAATACAATGTTTATTTTTAGGTGGTTGTTATGTCATTAACATTTAAAGATGGAGTTTATGCCTGTATTCCAACATTATTGGGTTACATCGGTATTGGTATTGCGGCTGGAGTTGTGGGCAAATCAGCAAACTTGTCAGTATTTGAAGTTACGTTGCTGGCTATCATCGTTTATGCTGGTGCAGCACAATTTATTATTGCTGGATTAATGATGGTAGCGACACCCATTTCGGCCATTATTTTTACTACTTTTTTAATTAATTCACGTCATTTCTTAATGAGCATGGCAACAGCCCCCATTTTTCGCAAGTTTTCGCTATTTAATAATATTGGTATTGGTAGCTTATTGACTGACGAAACTTTTGCTGTTGCTATGAATGCTATTGCTAATAAAGAGCCTATTAACGCAGCTTGGATGCATGGACTTAACTTAACCGCTTATACTACTTGGATTTTATCTTGCTTATTGGGTGCTTTAATTGGTGAATGGTTACCCGATCCTGCTCTGTTCGGTTTAGATTATGCTCTAGTAGCCATGTTTATTGGTTTGTTATATTTGCAATTAATTGGTGATAAAAGTAAGCATTTTAAAAATCGAATTTTAGCAATGCTAACGGTTGCGGTTACGCTTATTTTGTTAATGCGCTTTGTATCTCCTGAAATGGCTATTTTAATCAGTACGCTTATCGGTTGTTTTATGGGGATGGCAATGGAGCGTGATGTATGACAATGTATAGCTTATTAATTATTTTCGGTTGTGGGTTAGTGACTTGGTTGCCGAGAATTATCCCATTTTTATTGGTTCGGAAATTGCAGTTACCTAATAGTGTAATTCAGTTTTTGTCGTATGTACCTTTATGTATTTTAACTGCACTGTTTGTGCAAAATTTATTTGTAGCAAAACAAGGACAGTTTCCTACTTTTAATATAGAGTATTGCTTAGCAACAATTCCAACTGTCATTATTGCTTTTGTAACCAAAAATTTAATGTGTATTGTGGTTGCTGGTATATGCTTTATGGCGTTAATTCGTTACTTTATTGTTTGATTTTACGTTATTCGATAATTAATTTCTAATTACGATGTATAAAGGCTATTTTAAGCACAAATAAAAAACAGGGCATTTGCCCTGTTTTTTATTTGTGCGCTTTTATGTTCTTTCTTTTGGTTCTAGCTTATTTATCGACTTTAATAACTTTTCTGCCTCATTGGTTTGGCCTAATTGATTAAAACTATCGGCTACCGCTTTTTGATAAGTAATATTATTTAAGATGGCTCGGGGTTGTGAGTGCCACCATTTTACTAGCGCTTGAGGATCATCGCTAGCTGAAAGTTGTTTAATTCGGCCAATATAGGCTGTTTGTTTAAGCTGATCTAATCGCAATTCGCTATACACTTTAGCTTTATACATTGCTGGCAATAGGTCTATGATTGCTTGATAATCGCCCATTTCGTAATAAAGTTGATCAGCTAGTCTAAGCACTTCACCATTGCGTGGTTTTTCGTTTAATAGTTGATTCAATGTCATTCTTGCAGCAGTGTATTCGTGGTTTTTTATTTGTAAGCGAATCTGTACCAATTGAAAGGTAAATAAATCTTTTGATTGGCAACTTTTAGCAGCTTGCTCAAGAGATTGATTTGCCTCAATTAATTCATTATTATTGATTTGAGCTTGGGCTGCAAGTAAATACGATAAAGTGATATTTTTTGCCCCTTTAGCGCTTTTTACAAAAAGTTTGGCAGCTTGCTTATAATCGCCCTCAAGCAATAAGGTTTGTGCTTGTTCAATGCGTTTTATTGATTTTTTTGGAGAATGTAAGCTTAGCCAATTGCCTAATGCCGTTTTAGAACTAAATATTTTACTAAAAAAACAATAAATTAGGTAAAGGAAAAGCAACCCAATTAATTCAAATATCATAAATGAATTAAACGACATGCTAATACGATAATTAGCAAATTCAAATACCGCTGAGCCTTGCTGCCCTTGTAATAATGGCCCAAGAAACAATCCACCAACTAGCACTAAGAAAATAATTAGTATTTTTATCATCATTATTCTCCTATTTTGCTAACATTGAACGAACACGGGTTTGCATCAGTTTTTCAAGCTCGCCGATGCTAGCTAGGTCTTCTGGGACATTTTGATTACTGATAGATTGATTTTGTAAACTTTCAAGTTCATTAATGAATGCTTTCACGCTTGGCGCATTACCATCAAAATAGGCATTAACCCAAATAGCGGCATCGCTAAGTGCTCGTTGGTAAATAAGTTCTTGATGCCTTGGTACTGCTTGTGCTGCAATCAATAGGCGGAAACGAATGTTTTCACGCAGGTAGAGTGATTGTTCTAAACTCAGTGGTGCTTTTAAAATTTGGCATTTTGTGATTTGTTTTTCATCTTTGCCAGCTTGCTCTAAGCATGCTTTAAAATTGTTATCTTTATCGTCAAATTTTTCAATAGTAATGAATTTATCCATAAAGGTCTTAGCACTGCTTAACAAATTGCTGGACCACTCACTAATTGATGATGATAACTCATTATTATTGTTATCAACTACATTATTAGAATTCGCCTGTACAGTATTGCTGGTGGTATCAACATTTTGAGATTTATCATTATAGCTGTTTGCATTGGTAGTATCTTCGCTATATAGCGTCATACCAAGGTCAATATCTTTATAATTACCAACTAAAGGTAATTCGGTAATTGATTCTGACAGACCAATTAAGTTAATAATAATACCATCGGTATCAATAAAGCTTACTTGAGCGAGCGAATTGATATCTTTACCAATAGCTTGCCTTGCAGGTAGTAAGCTTGGATCCTCAGCTTGTACAAGGCTTTGATCTGCACTTTTTAGTAGTAATCGTGCTGATGTGTAATCTTGGTCATTCCATATTTTACGACCTGCTAAATGTACTAAATAATTTGCTTGTGAAATTAACCAAACATTGTGATCGGTGGTGGACATAGCAGCTAAGCGTTCATTAATTTTTTGCAAGTTTTGTTCGGTAAGTTTTAATGAATCATTAAATTGATTGCTTAATTGCTGTTGCTTTTCTTGCTGATCGTCAAGCTCACGCTTAACACGCTGTTCTAACGAGTTAAATTGTTGGTTTTGCTTATTGATTGCATCGTTAATACTATCTTGTAAATCATTGGTGATGCTTTGTTTTGTTGTTTGTTTTAAATTTGCCAATTCAGTTTGCAATGTCGAAATGACCTTTTTTTGCTGCTTAATTTGCTGATGACCATAATAAAAACCAAAACCACTTAAGCAAAGGGTTAATGCTATAGCAATTATCGATAGCTTTGAAGTAGGGGTACAGCTACTGTTGGCGTTGTTGTTAATTGACTTGGGTTGAGCCTTAGATGCTACAGGTGGATAAGGTTGTGGGTCTGTTGAATTTCTTTTGTCTTCTTTCATAGTCTTATTTGCTTCATTTTGAGTCGCAGTTGTTGATGGTTGGCTAAATGAAGTTGTGTTTATTGTTGATAGTGTTGCATTGGCGCCATAGTATTTTGGTGGCATAAATGACCTCATTTAGATTTATTAGAAATTTATATTGGCATTATGACACAGAGTTAATCTCGTTTTAAATAAATTTTGATTATTCTTTTATTGAAAAAAGATCATATACTATTTTTAAGTAGCTTGTTTATTATTAAATTGAGTTGATTTTATTTTTAGATTCACAACAGCCGGCTCGAAGTCGAGTACTATTTTTCTCAGTATTTATTGATCATTCATCTTGTACCTTTAATGGCTTTACTTGGTATATGAACATTGTATTAATCTATTTTTATTATATAGTTATAGCATGGTTTATCGTTATAGCCTCAAACAGATTTTGATTATTGGCACTATTGACCAGTAGAATTTTTTGCCATTTAAGTTGTTTGGCTTTTGCAAAGATTCGTTGGCTTGTGACAACAAGATTAACCTGCATTTTATGTTTAAGATTGCTATATAACTCAAGTTGGATTAAGTGTTCTAGGCTGGTAATAATGATGATTTGGTTTTCAGTATTTCTAGAGAATATATTCGATGGATAGTTGATTGGCTTGCGATCATAACACGCTATAGATTTAACCTTAGCTTTTCGATTTGTTAATGTTTGTGCTAATAATTGTCGTCCCGAATTGCCACATAAAATTAAAATGGTATGATTTTGTACAGATTCTTGTTGAAGTTTTGCCAATAACCCTTCGCTATTTTCTTTTTCGGGATAGTTGATTTTAGCTGTAGTGAATTGGCTGAATAATTGTGCTGACTTTTTGCCTATTGCGTAATAACGAATGTTAGTTGGCAATATTAGATTTGAAAAATGTGCATTAATAACATGCGTAACTTGCGGTGAAACAATAATGACTATATCGTTGGGTACAAGATTATTGAATTGTTCTTGTAAATTTAGAAGCTCATTTCCTTGTGAGATTTTAAAAAATGGGAGATGTTGCGCTGGCAAGTTTGCTTGATTAAATAGTTGGGCAAGCTTTTCACCCTCTGGAGAGGGTCTGGTTACAAAAATCATTTTTGATGTAATTCCTGTAATATTGTTTTTGCACCTTGTTTTAGCAGGCAATTTGCTAGCTCTTGTCCTAGCCTTTCTGCTTCGGTTAAACTACCAGTTAACGAGGCTTTGATTATGTTAGAACCATCAATGCATCCAACAAGGCCCTCTAATAATAAGGTATTATTATTTAATTGACTATAGCAAGCAATGGGGACTTGGCAACCACCTTGTAAGGCTTTATTCATCGCTCTTTCAGCTTGGATACAAATGTGGCTATTTTTATCATCAAGCACTGAAAGAATATCTAATATTTGCTTGTCATTTGTTCTTGTTTCAATGCCAATCGCACCCTGTCCAACAGCAGGTAAAATTAAGCTGGTATCAATATATTGTTTGATTCTGCCATCTAATGCCAACCGTTTTAAGCCAACTGCAGCTAAAATAATTGCGTCATACTCATTATTGTCGAGCTTCGCTAAACGAGTGCCGACATTACCTCGAAGTTCTTTAATTTGTAAATGTGGATATTTAGCTCGCAATTGACATTGACGTCGTAAGCTTGATGTGCCAACCACTGCATTATTGGGTAGTTCATCTAGGTTTGAATATTTATTTGAAATAAACGCATCACGTACATCATCTCGTTTGCAAATTGTCGTGAGAGCTAGCCCTTCGGGAAACTCAGCAGGAATATCTTTTATCGAGTGGACAGCAATATCTGCCTCATTATTTAGTATTGCTTGTTCTAGTTGTTTAACAAAAAGGCCTTTTCCTCCAATTTTTGATAGTGGGCTATCAAGTAATACGTCACCTTTAGTTGTCATAGGGAGCAAATCCACCGTTAAATTTGGGTGAGCAGCTAATAGCTGTTGCTTAACAAAATTAGCTTGCCATAGAGCTAAAGGGCTTTTTCGTGTTGCAATGCGGATATTCAATTACAGTTTCCTATCTCTACAAATTATATACTTTTATTTGACTCAATTAATGAGTTTATTTTACAGCCTGAAAGGTTTGCAGTAGCTCGTTTCAGGCTATTTATTAGATTTAAGTGGTTATTATTATAGTTTGTCAACAAAACTCGTTGCGTAACCGATATAGTTAGCTGGGGTTAGCTGTTTTAATCGCATTTTTTCAGCTTCGGGCAACGCTAAAGAGTCGATAAATTGTTTAATGTCTTGTACATCAACACGTTTCCCTCTAGTTAATTCTTTTAATTTTTCGTAGGGTTTTTCTATTCCATAACGACGCATAACTGTTTGGATAGGCTCGGCAAGCACTTCCCAATTACAATTAAGCTCTTCAAGTAAATAAGCCTCGTTGACTTCAAGTTTATTTAACCCTTTTAAAGTTGATTGGTAAGCGATAATGGCATAGCCAATGCCAACTCCAAGATTACGTAAGACTGTTGAGTCAGTTAAATCGCGTTGCCAGCGAGAAATTGGCAATTTGCTGCCTAAATGCTTTATGATAGCATTGGCAAGCCCTAAGTTGCCCTCTGAGTTTTCAAAGTCAATCGGGTTAACTTTATGTGGCATTGTAGAAGATCCTATTTCACCTGCAATAGTCTTTTGCTTGAAGTGATTTAATGCAATATAGCCCCAAATATCACGATCAAAGTCGATTAGAATGGTATTAAAGCGTGCTACACAATCAAAGAATTCTGCAATATAGTCATGAGGTTCGATTTGTGTGGTATAAGGATTCCATTTTAGTCCTAGCGAGTAGACAAAATCTTCACTGAATTTATGCCAATTTACTTGTGGATAAGCTACAATATGTGCATTATAGTTGCCTGTCGCTCCGTTAATTTTCCCCAGTATTTCAACCGCTTGTAACTGTTTTAACTGGCGTTTTAGGCGGTAAGCTACATTGGCAAATTCTTTACCGATTGTTGTGGGGGTAGCTGGTTGACCGTGTGTTCTTGAAAGTAGTGGTAAGTCCCGATAAGCTTTTGCTTGTGCGCTGATGTTATCAATTAGCTTATTCCAATAGGGGATTAAGATAGACTCTTTAGCTGTTTTTAGCATTAATGCATAAGATAAGTTGTTAATGTCTTCTGATGTGCAGGCAAAATGAATAAACTCATTGATTGCGTGTAATTCCTCGTTTGTGCTGACTTTTTCTTTTAAATAATACTCCACCGCTTTGACATCATGATTGGTTGTTTTTTCAATTTCTTTAATGCGATTTGCATCTTGTTCACTAAATTGTTCAATAATTTGGTTCAGATGATCGATAGCTGATTGGCTTAAGGCTGGAATTTCTAAAATATCTGCTTGTGAGGCTAATTTTTGTAGCCAACAAATCTCGACTTGGACACGGTATTTTAATAAACCATATTCGCTAAAAATGGTGCGTAATTCTCTTGTTTTTTCGCCATAACGCCCATCAATGGGTGAAAGGGCTGTAAGTGCAGATAATTCCATCGGTTTAACTCCGTTGCTATTTTGAAATATCAGTTATAAAGTGTAAGCTAGTTTGCTCAATTAATTTGCTCTAATAGCTGTTGTGCAGCGCTACAAATGCGCTTGCGGTTAAAAATAAGTTGAAAACGATTGCCACCAACTTGATACCATAAAATGGCGGATCGAACACAACCCAAAAGCGCTGTTCTTACTTTAGCTTGCACTAATGTGTTTTGCAAAAACTCGACTTTGCCAATCACTTTAATTTTAGTTGATATAGGGCTGATGATATCAGAATAAATTCCTGCTAAAGAATAAGATAGGTCATCAATATGCGCTCTAACAATTTCATCACTTATATCGGGATAAAGTGATGATATACGTTTTAATCGCTGATCTATCTTATCTAATGCGTCATTATTTTTTAGTAGTTTGCTTGTAATGCTAAGTGTGCCAAACAGGTAACGAATAATTTGGGTTTGTTCTTTTTGCCCCGATGATAATAGTTGTATTAATGTTTGTAATCCTGTTTTGATGTTTTCAATGCCATCATAAACATCGTCTGTAGTCTTTGGCGTAATTTTAAAAACGCTTTTTATTGCTTGTTCATAAATTATGGTACTGCAAACACCCGTGTTAGCAAGTTGAGGCACTAATATTGCGCTTTGTACAGCACCAGCAAGCGCAATAGCAATATGATGGTATTTATTATTCACTTTTTAGAACTCCTTACTTACTGCTTTTTATTCGTTCTTCTATAATACCACCACCAAGGCATACTTCGCCGTTATAAAATACTGCTGATTGACCTGGCGTTACAGCTGCAACAGGACTATCAAAAATAACTTTGATTTTGTCATCAGTTAATGGAGTAACTTGGCAGGCTATGTCTTGTTGGCGATAGCGTGTTTTTACGGTGCAACTAAATGGTTGAGTTACCTCTTTACGGTCAACCCAATGTAGTTGCTGAGCAATTAACCCGTCTGAAAACAGTGCAGGGTGATCATGACCTTGTGCTACAATCAATTCGTTATTGATTAGATCTTTATCAACAACATACCATGGCGTGTCATCTGCCTGTTTTAATCCACCAATTCCTAAGCCTTTTCGTTGTCCTAACGTATGATACATAAGGCCTTGATGTTGACCAATCACTTCACCATCGACAGTACGAATTTTACCTGCTTGAGCGGGTAAATATCGTGCTAAAAACTCACTAAATTTGCGTTCCCCAATAAAACAGATACCAGTTGAGTCTTTTTTAGTTGCAGTAGCTAGACCAAGTTGCTGTGCAATTTTGCGCACTTCAGGTTTTTCAAGTTCACCAACGGGGAATAAACTTTGATGGATTTGCGATTCACTAAGAGTATAGAGAAAATAACTCTGGTCTTTGTTGTTGTCGATACCTCGCAGTAACTCAACTTTATTATCTACTTCTCGTTTGCGCACATAATGTCCAGTTGCAATGTAATCAGCACCAAGATCTTCAGCTGCGTATTCAAGAAATGCTTTAAATTTAATTTCTTTATTACATAAAATATCAGGGTTTGGTGTGCGTCCTGCTTTGTATTCAGATAAAAAATGTTCAAAAACATTATCCCAATACTCGGCAGCAAAATTAATAGTATGTAGTTTAATGTTTAATTTATCACAAACAGCTTGGGCGTCTGCTAAGTCAGCAGCGGCTGAGCAATATTCTTCTGTGTCGTCTTCTTCCCAGTTTTTCATAAATAATCCAACAACATTATATCCTTGTTGTTGTAATAAATAAGCAGAGACAGAAGAGTCAACGCCACCAGACATACCGACAACGACTTTTTTTTGGGTTTTTATATTTGGCATAATGATTATATTAATAGGTAAAATTAATCAAAAAATTTGATGCTAATTTTAACATAATTAGGGAAAAAAGCATAAAGTTATGCTAGTAGCGATTGTCATGTTAGTTTAGTTTTTGCGCTAGTTTTATACTAAAATGCTCATTTTCCAAAAATTTTGATGTTTTATTTGGCACGGAAAAAAACGAGATGGTAATGGATTAAAACAGCTTTATTCTATCAAATTCATAAAGCTGTTATTATTTAAAAGGTTAATTAGAATTAGTTAAGATCTTTTAATAAGTAAACAACAAGACCTATAATTTTAAAATCTTGAGGTTCAGATTTATCACCAATGATAGCAGGGTACTTAGGGTTGTCACAAAGTAACGCTAAATTAGCACCTTGATTTTGAATGCGCTTAATACTAATTTGATCCTCATATTCCACTGCATATAAGTAGCCATCAATTGGTTTGCAATGTGCTTTGTTGATAATAAGTATATCATGATTTGATATTGTAGGCTCCATACTATCACCTTTTGCCCATACCGCAGTTAAGTCTTCGTAGTCACAACATTGATGTTTTATTAAGTTAACATCAAAAGGAATTGATTCAATTTGTGAATAAGAATTATTCGTTTCGTTTAGATGGTGAAATGGGATATGCACAGAACTGCGACGTTTGGATTCTGGCAATAAACGACATTCTCCTTTACCTGTTACTAGCCACTCAATCGGAATATCGCATTTTTGAGCAATAATAGCTAGCCTATTTAATGCTGGATAGGTTTTCCCTGACAGGTAATCCCGTATTACAGCTTCCGACATACCAACTTTTTTAGCAAAGGCATTACCTGATATACCTTCTAATACTAGATTTAATCTATTCCTAAAATTAATTACTCCTGTATCGGTTAGTGCTCGTGTTTTTTCTTTTTCATATTGTTTTTTTGCGTTGCTTTTGGTCATTTTCTGTCCCTTTCCATGTGTTTTTTTGTTTTTGTTATTTTAATTCGTTTTTTTATGTGTTATTCTTTGCTAGATGATTTCTTATATTTTGAGCATTGTAATACCGATAATCTTTACAATAGCAAAAGTTTAACTAATAGAGGATCTCATAATGAGAGAACAAGATCAAGACTGGACACCATCTAGAGTTGTAGGCGAAATTAAAATAAGAGGGGGGAATTTAAGAGCATTGTCGAGAGCTAGCGGATTGCAGGCCGATACTTTGAGAAATGCATTATATCGGCATTGCCCTAAATATGAGCGAATTATTTCTGAATATTTGCAAGTTCCTGTTGAAAAAATTTGGCCATCACGTTATCAATCAAAAGGCCAAAATAATATAAATATAAAAAATACTAAAATGTGATTATTTTTTTACAAAATATACTGTGAATTATATTGATGTTTACAGATAATCTGAGGGAGCTATTGCTCCCTTTTATTTTGTTTTAAAGCAACAACCACAAATAGCCAAAAATATCGACAGCGAACCTATTTAAAAACATCAGAATAAACACAAAAATCATAAATGAAATATCAATCATACCAATTGGTGGCACAATACGTCGTATAGGTGCAATAAAAGGCTCCGTTAACTGAGCAAGAAGCTCATCAGCATTTGATTGTCCGCGACTAATCCAACTTAAAATTGCTCGAAATAACAATAACCAAAATAATAAATATCCAAACGCATGAGCTATTGCTGCAAGAGCATAGAGAAGGTATTCACTAGACCAAATTGGCGTGTTAATTATTCCATAATGGCAAATAAAAATAATTTTAATCAATGCAAATAGGTATAATAACAACCAAGTAGCGGTATCTATACGTCCAATTGAAGGAATAGCTTTACGTAATGGGCCAATAACAGGTTGAGTAATGCGAACAATAAATTGGGTAAAAGGGGTATAGAAATTTACTCGTACCCGTTGCATCCATAAGCGTAAAATTAAAATATATAAACATGCTGTTAAGACCGATTTCCCTAAAAAATAAAGTGATGTCATTTAAAACTCCTTAACTAAATATATTTTGGCAATATATCACAAATACTGCCTTGCCCCAAAGATAGCAGTACCAATACGAACCATCGTGCTACCTGCAACAATCGCAGCTTGCATGTCGCTACTCATGCCCATGGATAATGTGTCCATAAATGGATAATCAGCTTGTAAAGAATGCAAAAGTTCCTGCATTCTGGTAAAGACATTTAATTGTTTGCTAAAATCATCTTCTATTTCAGGAATGGCCATTAATCCACGTAAATTTAGATTGGGTAGCGCAATAATTTGTTTTACTAAACCCGCAACTTCTTCAGGGGCAACTCCTGACTTGCTAGCTTCTTGGCTAATATTAACTTGAATTAGTACATTTAATTTAGCCATGGATGTAGGGCGCTGATCATTTAAACGTTGAGCAATTTTGAAGCGATCAATGGTATGCATCCAGTCAAAATTTTCTGCCACTAATTTACTTTTATTCGACTGTAAAGGCCCAATAAAATGCCAAGTTAAAAGTTTGGACGGCATAGTTTTTTTGAAATATTGGATCTTTTCTATACCTTCTTGAACATAATTTTCGCCAAAAGAAAATTGGCCAGCATTTATTGCTTCTGTGATCTGTTGTACTGGTTTAGTTTTACTAACTGCAATAAGTTCTATTGTATTGGGATCTCGTTTGCATTTTGATGCGATTGTTTCAATTTCATTTCTAATAGCCAATAAATTGTCATGTATTGTATTCATTTTAATTCCCAATTAATAATTACTAGGTTAATTGTAATGTTAAACTCCATATTAGCGCTTAGTGTAACGCAAAATGCTTCAGATTTGCATCTTTCAAGTGGCGAAGCTGTACGGATTCGCATTAATGGGCAACTACAGATTTTATCAAAAGAAAAATTGTTACCATTAAACTTGGAAATTGAATTATTAAAGTTACTGAATGAAGTACAAAAAAAACAATTACAACAAAATAGACAAATTGATTTGGCCTATCAAACGGCAGGAATAGGTCGATTTAGGGTCAATATTTTTTATCAACAACGGGGCATTTCAGCTGTATTTCGAATAATTAAAAATTATATTCCCGATCTATCTGAGATAGGCGCACCAGAGGTTTTTAAGAAACTAATCAAGTACGAAACAGGTATAATATTAGTTACTGGTTCGACCGGAAGTGGTAAATCAACCACGCTTGCATCATTAATTCAGCACATCAATTTGACCCAGTCTAAGCACATTATTACTCTAGAGGATCCTATTGAATTTATCTATCAAAGTCAAAATTCATTAGTTCAGCAAAGAGAACTTACCTATTTTGATCATGCCATTATTGATAGTATTTTAAGACAAGATCCTGATATTATATTATTAGGTGAATTACGCAATAAACACGCAATTCAAGCAGCATTAACTGTCGCTGAAACTGGCCATTTAGTTTTTGCTACTTTGCATACAAATTCTGCTATTCAAAGCATAAATCGTATGATTGATGTATTTGAAAGCAACTCACATGATTTTATCCGTACACAATTAGCTAACAGTTTAAAAGCTGTTATAAGCCAAAAACTAGTGCCTACCGAACAAGGACGTAAAGCATTGTTTGAAATTCTAATCAATACACCAGCTATTAGTAATTTGATTAGTGAAGGAAAAATTAAACAAATTTTTTCGATTATGCAGACCGGGCAACAGTATGGCATGCAAATTATGGCTGATAATTAGGGATTAGCTATTATACAGTTCTATACCAATCTAATTTTTGAATGATAACAACGAATAAATAAAAGTAGATCTTTACAAATCTTTACAAAAAATAGTTTTTTTTTATTTTTTAACTGTGTGCTTTTTAGTTATAATTGAGCGATTCTTATATATTCTATTTATGAAAGCGATTCACCTAGTCTAGGTATTATAAAATTAGCTAACAAATTAAATTTATTTAATAAATTTAATTTGTTAGGAAGCTGTAACTTGAAAAAATGGAAGGAAAATGATATAATGTTAGCACAGACACACAGACACACAGACACACAGACACACAGACACATTTGAACAATGCCGAAAGTTAACACTACCATTATGGATTTCATCCTTTTTTAAGGTTTTCCAGTGCTTTCCTTATCATAATACACACCTAATAATATTTTTAAATTTTGCACAACAAATAAAACCTGTATTTTTAATAAAAATAACTAAAGCAAAAGCATATGGTAATATTCTTGAGTTAATACATATTCTTTTAAATATTAGACATAATGTTTTCAAAATTATGATGGCGCTATTCGGTTTAATAATATCTAATAACGTGGCGTCAATTTTATCTGCTGTAACAACAAAAGAGATTTATGGTAGTGCGCCATACTTAACTTTTGATGGTGGACGTTCGCATGCTGATTCTGTTTCTCCATTATTGTCAATTATGCTACCTGATAATAAAGTTATTAATGCATTAGAAGATGAATCAAGTATGGAAAGTCCGATAATGTTAGATAAAAAATCTGTTACTTTTGCTGATATAAAAACGTTGGTACCATTTAAAAACTATCCAAATATATTAACCGATGAAGTTATTGATAATAATGGTTATTGGCAAGATGATGATGGCGATAACCTTAATCACACAAGCACAAGTAAATTAATTATTAACTGGCAAAATTTGGAAGGTCAAGATATAACTAGTTATGTAAAAAACAACTCAAATAGCGTATTGAATGGGTGTGATGCGCCTTATAAACTGACCTTAGAATTAGATGATATTGAAATAGTGACTCAATATGGTATACCATCAAAAAGTGGTAAATTTACAGGTGGGAAACATACCTATTATATTTACCCTAAAATTGATAAGCCTAAATTTTGTTATGCTAAACCGAATTTAGAATTTGATTTTCATTCAGGTAAAATCCCTTATGATGGAGCGATTTCTTCTATTAACGCAGGAAATGGCGAGTGGAATAAACATAGGGGGTTTTATGCTTATAATCCAGCTAATCCTGGCGCAAATTTTCCAACCACAGGCTCCCATAATTTGTTTTTTTATTTGAGTGTTGCAGGAATGAAAGCACAAGAATTTATTAATGCAAATGGTAATACAATTAGCAAAGGGGGAGTGACATTAAAATTAAATGCTGAAAATAATTCTCCTACTGGTTTAGTTAAAATGACTTTAATTGGTCCTAAAGAAAATAACCCTAGTGCTTTCCAGCCCTCGGTTTTTTCATTGCATGGTACCCACAATGAACCATTATATAGTTTTAAACTAGAGCGTTGGTATGTGGCTAAAAAAGGTGGTGCAGGGGGGTATCAAAATGCTGTAACGTTTTGTAATAGTTTTAATGGTGGTGGGTATCGTGTAATTAAAGTACTGGACTTTTCTAATTCAAATCGAGCAGGAAGTGTTGATTGGCAAAATGGTATAATAGACGAAACTTATTTACGAAAAATTAGTTATAAAGAAAATGGTTATTGGATGGGAGGATTACTTAGCGAATGGGGGCGTATGACTCAAATTTACTACAAAGACAGTGATTGGGAGTTTTTTCAAGTAGGTGATCCGGAGTGGAAGGATGCAACTAACCGTGCATATTATTGGACATCAGATCAAAAATACAAGGGCACTAATTTTGTTGTAGAGGCTAATAATGGGCTTGTTGGTGATAGAGGGCATTCAGATCAAGATTATAGAGTAGCCTGCGTTACTCCTTAATTTGTAGTTATCATCTAAAACAGATCTAATCATGATTATTTAGGCAAGTAAAGAACTCAATTTTTTGCCTAGATAATCAATAAAGTTCATACAGATGTAAACTAAGAACTAATCTGATTGCTAATTAGTTTTTAGACAATACGCCCGCAAATGCTACTTTTCTTATTTAAAAAGTAAAATGTTTAACAACTATTGATCACACACTTTAATAGAAATTAGTTTTAGATTTAAAAATACTTATGAATATAGTTAACAATAAACTATATTGTTAAAAAGTGAGTTTTGTATCAAAAAAATATTCTATAATTGTGAAAAAGCATTGATATTAAAAGGTGATAAATAAATGGAACAAAAAATTGGTTTTATTGGTTTAGGTAACATGGGAAATGCCATACTGCAAGGTATTTTGGGTAGTAATATTGTGCCAGGAACACAAATTTATGTTTATGATCATCATCCGGAAAAAGGTCAAGTTCTTAATCAAACTTATTCAGTAAATGATCTCGATTCAGCAAGAGATGTTGCTCGTGAGGCCGATATAGTTTTTATTGCGGTTAAACCTAATGTGATTATAGATGTTCTTACAGATATTCAGAAAGAATTAAAAAAGAATACAATTGTGATTTCAATTGCTGCTGGAGTTACTATTAGAGCAATTACAAAATGTATCGGCTATGAACAAAAAATAGTTAGAGTTATGCCAAATACACCCGCTTTAGTTAATGCGGCAATGTGTTCCATTACACCAAATACCGAAGTAACTGATGGAGAGCTAACTATTGTAGAAACGTTACTAAACTGTATCGGCAAAACTGAAGTTGTGCCAGAATATTTAATTGATGCTGTTGTTGGCGCTAGCGGCTCTTCTCCTGCATTTGTCTTTATGTTTATTGAAGCATTGGCTGATGGAGCCGTAAAAGGCGGATTATCAAGAAAGCAAGCTTATAAATTTGCAGCACAGGCTGTTTTTGGTTCAGCAAAAATGCTATTAGAAACAGGCAAACATCCTGGCGAATTAAAAGATATGGTTTGTTCTCCTGCAGGTACAACAATTGAAGGTGTACAGATGCTTGAAGCTAAAGGGTTTAGATCGGCTATTATTGATGCAGTAGAAGCAACGATAAAAAAATCTCAAGCAATGGGAAAAGATTAATATCATAAAATTTATCATGTTATACACCTAATATAACATGATAAATTGTTATAACTAATAATAAAATCAACAAATTTAAAAAGATTCCTTGCATTAATAAACTAATTATGAGTAAATAGTACCAAGCATATGACATGCGGATTTATTTTGTAACATTTCGATATATGTAGTTTGTAGTTTACTATGTCTTAAAGATTAGTTTTCTTCAGTATCTTCTTCTTAGTGTTAGTAAGTAATCGAAGTTTTATGTTTTTGTATATAGCCTACAGTGGCTAAGATTAATTTATTTATATAGGAAGATTATTATGTCTAAGAAAACTGGTCAAGTTAAATGGTTTAACGAAAGTAAAGGTTTTGGTTTTATTTCCCCTGCTGATGGCAGTAAAGATGTATTTGTACACTTTTCTGCAATTTCTGGCGATGGGTTTAAGACATTAGGTGAAGGTCAACAAGTAGAATTTTCAATTCAAGACAGCCCTCGTGGACCTGCAGCAGCGGATGTTACCATCATCTAAGATTCATATTTTATTTTTTAGTTTTGCTACCCTATCGGTAAATTGTTACTGATAGGGTATTTTCTTATAGACTTCCCACCTTAAATTCTTTACCATATTCTAGCTATTTCTAGTATTAATTATCATTTTTCATGATATTAGCAACAAACTTATAATATAAGGAAAGAAAATGAAAAGATTACTATTTATTGTGTTATTAGGCTTTTCTTCAATTTCTATGGCGGATTTAACTGAATCATGTAAAACCTATTTTGATAAACTTGACAGTTTTATGAAAGCAATTCCTAAACAACAATCTAATATTATTAAACAAAGCGTAGAACTGGCTAAACAACAAATTTCGTCACTGTCTGCAGATAATCAAGTTCCAGCTTGTAAACAAGGTATGGATTTTCTTCAACAAGCTGAAGAAAATTTATTTAAAAAATAATATAATTTATCGCATATTATGCCGAAAATCCCAAGGAGCTATTGGATGTTTATCTTTCCATAGTCCTTTTTTATTTTGGTTTGCTCTGGTCTCTAATTTTACCATCATTTTGTTATTAGCAACGCCTTTATAACGGTATGCCCAAGCATAACCACTTTCGACCATTTTGGCATTAATATTTATTTTATTTAAAAAAATAGTCCCTAAGCATCTTTTATAGATGTCTTTTTTGTTTTCCTTCACAAAAACATTTTTACTAGCAATGAGTGTGGCTAAATATTTTCGTGATGCATTACCATAGGCTTGTGTGCTTTCTGGGGCATCGATATCAAGTAAACGAACACGGACTTTTTGTTTTTTGACAGTTAAAATATCCACAGTGTCGCCATCAATCACTTTAATAACTTTGCCACTAAAATCAGCATATACTAACGTGTTCGATAAACAAAATAAAATAATACAAAAAAATAAACGAGCTAAATGGTTCATTGAAATAGTAAGAATAGTATAAAAGTTTTTAATATTATACATTGATTGTTAAAAATCACGAAGCTGCGGTGGTGTTTTGTTTAATTAATGGTTAAGCACTTATTTAATGATTGTCCATCCTCTAGGCCGTATTAATAAAAATATGGCTCAGAGGTTAAGTGTTGTTATTTTTGATTATTAGAAAAGTTAGTTATGCAGCCTTATCCATATTAGATAAGGCTGACGAAAGCAAGTGTTAAATTAATTAAAAAGCATTGGTATCTTGGAATAGACCTACTTTTAAATCAGATGCTTGGTAAATAAGCTTACCATCAACAAAAACTTCACCATCACCGATTCCCATGATTAATTTGCGGTTAATTACCCGTTTGAAATGGATTTTGTAGGTCACTTTTTTATTAGTTGGTAATACTTGTCCCGTGAATTTTACTTCACCAACACCTAAAGCTCGTCCTTTGCCTTTGCCGCCTATCCAGCCCAAATAAAAGCCAACTAGTTGCCACATAGCATCAAGACCCAAACAGCCTGGCATAACAGGATCATTTTTGAAATGACATTTAAAAAACCATAAATTAGGATTAATATCCAGTTCTGCCTCGACAAAACCTTTGCCAAAATTACCACCGTTTTCATTCATCTCGATAATACGATCCATCATTAACATTAAATCAGATGGTAATGGAGGCCCATCATGACCAAATAATTCATTATTTCCTGATTTTATTAAATCTGTTTTATCGTACGATGATTTACGTTCAAATGTCATAAAAAAACCTTTTATTTAATGTAAATTAAAATATGTTTTGAAAATTGAAAGTTATCGAGCTTTCTATTTCTACTTCATAATCAATAAAATTTTGGGCTAAAGTTTATTGGGTATTGTTAATTTTTGCAATATTTTTGCCATTTACTAAGCCAACTATCTTGTTTTTTGTCTTGTAATAGTGCTGTTTGCATACGAGCATGAATCAATTGGTAAAGATTAATGCTATTTTTATCTTTATAGGGGATACCAGTAAGTAGATAAAGTGCATCAGCAATATGATCAACAGTCCATATTGAAAATTTTTCTTGTTTGATTGCTTCAATAACTTCATCATTTAAACTTAAATGGCGTTGGTTGGTAGCAGGAATGATCACGCCTTGTTGACCAGTTAAACCTTGATGCTTACAAACAGCAAAAAAACCTTCAATTTTTTCATTCACACCACCAATCGATTGAACATGCCCAAACTGATCTACTGACCCGGTTACTGCCAACTGCTGATCGATAGGTTGTTGCGATAAAGCGCTAATTATTGCACACAGCCCAGCAAGCGAAGCACTATCACCATCAATTTCATTATAGGACTGTTCGAATACCAAAGAAGTTGAAAAAGGTAATTGGTGATTGATCGCAAATTCAGACATAATAAAAGCCTGCATTATCATCATCCCTTTTGAATGAATATTGCCTGCTAATTCTGTTTTGCGTTCAATGTCAATTAGCTCGCCATCGCCAAATTGGAGAAGGCAACTCAAACGCGTAGGCTCACCAATAACTTTTGGGTGCCCAGGATATTCAATGACTGATAAGCCATTTATTTGTCCAACAATTTGATTTTTAGTATTAATCATTATTTGATTGTTGAAAATATCATCATATAATCTTTCTTGCAAATAATCTTCATGCCATGATTTTTGCCTGATTGCAGTAGTGATTGCAGATTCATCAATTGAGCAATTTTGCATAAAGTGTGAAGCATTAGCTAATAGTGAATTAATCCAATCAACCGAAAGAGGGAGATAATATTGGTCACCAGTGTAGCGAGTGGCTTCTTTGTATATTGTAGAAATTGCCGAAGTATCAATATTCGGCAAGCCTTGTTTATTTGCAATAAAGTTTAGGTAATCAATCCATAACTCAAATTGCTCAAATGAAGTGATTTTCAATTCATTCTCAAACTCAGCATAAATTGAAGTTGAAAAAAATTCTGGCTCGAAATCTTGTAATTCTGCTAAACTCAATCTATCTCCAACTAAAATAACCCGCAAATCAAGTGGCATAGATGGAATTGATAAAGGTAAAGGATGGGAATCATCTGTAGAAACCCACTCAAATTCTTGTTTCATTACCATTTGTTTTAACTTTGCCCACAACAAAGGTTGGCTAAGTAATGAACGAAGTCCTAAAATTAAAACACCACCATTAACACGATGAACAATCCCAGGTTGTAATTTTATTGGGCTATTTTCAGGCTGTCTAACGCAGCCAAAAAGTTTTTCAGTATCAATAGAAGATGCAAATAGGCAATTATCTTGAGCTGCAAAATTATCTTGTTTGCTTTTTGCCTCAGTTAGTGTAATTTTATTTTCACTAAAAAAATAGCTGTAGCCTAATGATGAGAAAGATAAGTCTGATTTAATTGCTTGTCGAAGTAAACCAAAAAAAAGCTCACTTTCAGGCGCTTTAAGCAACATAAAACGTGGGTTATAACATTCTTTTTTATTGTTGCATAATCGTGACAAAGCGGAGGCAACACGAGGTTGCCACTTGAGTAAATGCTTCGATTTTTCTGGCGTTAATGCTGCTGAAAAATTAGTTTTGTTTTTAAGATCAGAAATATATGATAAATTAGGTTGGATCTGTTGTGTGTTGAGTTGTGTAATTGCCAAAATTATTGTCTTTTTGTTAGCTTATTTCATCTGCAAATTATAACAAGTATCCGTTGTATCGCCAACAGATTACCAAAATCTTTATGGTAACAAATAAAAAAATTACGGAAAGATTTTTCAAAATCAGGTAGACTAAGTCACAATTTATTGTTTATTTTGCATCACTATCATCATTATCAACGACTAAACATGCTCAGAATCAAAAATACCTATTTCAAAGATGAACGTTCCTCTCAAATTGTTAGTTGGGGACATTGGTTTACGTTGTTTAATATTTTTATCGTAATAATACTTGGTAGTCAATATCTAATTATTGCAGATTGGCCTCGCACTTTTATGGGGCGATTTTATGCAATAATTAGTGCGATTGGCCATTTTAGTTATTTGACTTTTATTGCTTACCTAGTTCTACTTTTTCCTTTAAGTTTTTTTATTCATTCATCTCGATGGCAAAGGATTATTGCAACAGTTTTTGCAACTGTTGGTATTTCATTATTACTTATTGATATTGAGGTTTTTTCGCATTTTAGAATGCATTTAAATTTGTCTATTTGGCAATTATTTTCATCACAAAAAGTTACTTATTTAAGTTCAATATTTATTATCATTCCGTTTATTTTATTAATTGAGATTCTATTTTCAGTTTGGAGCTGGAAAAAATTACGTAGTTTAAGTAAGCGTAAATGCTATGCAAAGCCTGTTGTGGTTGCCTTTATTATTTGCTTTGTTACTTCGCACTTGACTCATATTTGGGCTGATGCTAATTTTTATCGTCCAATTACTATGCAGCGCTCAAGCCTGCCGCTTTCTTATCCTTTAACCGCTCGTCATTTTCTTGAACGCTATGGATTTATGAAAGAAAATGGTTATCGTGATCGCGTGACTCAAGAGGGGAACCCTTTTGCAATAGCAATTGAGTATCCTTTAGGGCGTATTGTTTATGATGAACAACCAATAAAAAACAATGTTCTAATCATTACTATTGATGGATGGAATGTTGATTTATTAAGTAAATATATGCCAAAGCTTAATGAGTTTGCTCAAGATAACATCGCCTTTACTAATCATTATGTTGCAAGTAATCAACCTTATTTGAATAATTTTTCATTGTTTTATGGATTAGATCCTAATTACTATAATAGTATCCTTGTTGGGCATAAACCGTCGGTATTATTTGAGGCTGTTACTAAACGACAATATAATTTAGGCTTATTTTCGGTTGATGGATTTGCAGAGCCTTTATATCGTTCTGCATTGTTATCTAATTTTTCAATATCAGAGCCTAAAAAACAAACCAATAAACAAATAACCGAAAGCTGGATGGCGTGGCATAAAGAACAGAATAATATTGATAATCATGCGCCTTCATTTTCTATAATTCAATATTCGTTAGGTGATAAAAACAAAAAAATTGCTATATCTGGCCTTCAATTAGAAGCTAAAAAATTAGATCAGAATATTGCATCATTAATGACTTATTTAAAATTATCTAATGCCAGTGATGATACAGTTGTTATTGTTACAGGCTCGAATAATATTAAAATTGATGAAGCAAAAAAAATAGCTTTACGCAATACAGGTAGTGGCTTTAATCGTGACTTATTAAAAGTCCCTCTGATTATATCATGGCCAGGTAAAGAAAAATCACAAGTAACACAAGCGACCTCGCAAACCGATATTATGTGTACATTAATGCAAGATGTGTTTTATGTCACTACACCACCACGGCAGTATAGCCAAGGAAAAAGCCTATTTAGCCCTAAAACAAGGCAATGGTTAGTTGTGGGTGATGAGAATACTATTGCTGCGATTTATGATGATAAAACAGTAGTTTTAGACGCATCTGGCCGTTCTAAGATTTACGATTTAAATGGCAAGTTAAAAAAAGGTGAAAAAATTAGCTTGCCAATATTCTTACAGATAGTCACCGAAAATCGCCGTTTTATGGTGGTGGATAATTGATTTATTTGCTGATTTAAAAATAAAAAAGAGGGTGAAGATTACTTCACCTCTTTACCCATAGCTTGTAGATCTGCATGATAAGATGAGCGGACAAAAGGCCCACAAGCGGCATGTGTAAATCCCATATTTAATGCAGTTTGTTTCAGGACTTCAAATTCTTGCGGTGAAACATAGCGCTCAACTGGCAAGTGATATTTACTTGGCTGTAAATATTGACCCAATGTTAACATAGTAACGCCATGGCTGCGTAAATCTTTTAATACTTGAATTAACTCTTCGTTTGTTTCGCCGAGCCCAACCATTAATCCTGATTTTGTTGGAATTTCAGGGTGCTTTTCTTTAAAGGCTGATAATAACTTGAGCGATCCTTCATAATTAGCGCCAGGGCGTATCCTTTTATATAAACGAGGGATATTTTCCAAATTATGATTAAATACATCAGGTGGGTTTTCACTCAATATTTCAACGGCTTCATCAATACAACCACGAAAATCAGGCGTTAATGTTTCAACTTTTATATTTGGGCTTAAGGCGCGGATTTCTTGAGTACAAGATGCAAAATGGCTAGCACCTCCATCTTTTAAATCATCTCTATCTACAGAGGTAATAACAACATAACGCAGCTTCATTTCTTGAATTGTTTTAGCTAGCTTGATTGGTTCTTCTCGATCTGGGGGTAATGGCCTACCATGTGCTACATCACAAAATGGGCAACGGCGCGTACAAATATCACCTAAAATCATAAAAGTGGCTGTGCCATGGTTAAAACACTCCGCCAAATTAGGGCAAGATGCTTCTTCACAGACAGAGTGTAAACCATGTTTTCGCATGGTATTTTTTATATGCGCAATATTATCAGAGTGAGCGGATAATTTTATTCGCATCCATTCTGGTTTTTTTAGTGGTTTGGTGTCTTCTAATGTTATTGTTGGAATTAAACGTGTTTTGTCAGCATCTCGGTATTTTGAGCTTCTGATTGTTGTTTCATTATTTTGCATAATTGGTATCTTATCTTTGGGGTAACTGCTTAATAAAATTATCAGTTAATAACTGTTGTATTTCTTTGCGGTTAAATTTTGACACATAGTCCTTTAACTGCGTCATTTGTAATCCTGCGTAGCCACAAGGGTTAATGTTATTGAAAGGAGTAAGATCCATATCAATATTTAATGCTAGTCCATGTAGTGTACAACCTCGGTTTATATGCAAACCCAGCGAACAAATTTTTTTATGGTCAATATAAACTCCTGGAGCATCGGGTTTTGCATGGGCTATAATACCATAATGAGCTAATGTTTGAATGACACTATTTTCTAAATAACTAACTATATCACGAATACCAATCTTAAGACGTTTTAAGTCAAACAAAATATACATAATTTGTTGACCTGGTGCATGATAGGTAATTTGACCGCCACGGTCGCTTTGAATAACAGGGATATCAGTATGATTTAATAAATGCTCTGCCTTGCCTACTTTTCCTTGGGTAAATACGGGATCATGTTCAACTAGCCAGATTTCATCTGGAGTGTGCTCATTACGGTTTTTTGTAAAGTCATGCATCGCCTGATAAGTTTGTCCGTAAGATTGAATTTTTAAATCTTTGATAATGACATTATTTATGATCATGATGTTGCTTATTGCCATTGGTATTAGCTGATATTAACTTAAAATTTCCCATTATATAACAGATTTTACTATATTTTGACAACTTGTAGGTAATTCCGATATAGACATTTTGACTATTTTTTTGTATTTATTTATCAATAAAATTTGGTTTTTATCAAACAGCTAACATAACTTTCAATATTACCATTGAAATAGTTGATTAATTTGATAGGAATTAACGTTCTTTTATAAGCTATGGTTTGCTTTACTTTTTTTATGAAAATGGCAGACTTATGCTAATAAAGCTCCATAATGCAGAGTTGTAATTTATATAGTTATTTATAGCTAAGGATAGCAAATGCTGCATTTTTTTTAACAAAAAAGAGGTTTTTATATGTCGGATATGCAAGTGAATGATATCGATCCCATTGAAACACAAGATTGGCTCAAAAGCCTTGAGTCAATTATTCGCGAGGAAGGGATTGAACGTGCACAATATATTATTGAACAAATAGTTAATAAAGCAAGAGATGGTGGTGTTCCTTTACTTTTCGGATCTTCAACCAGTAACTATATTAATACAATTCCTGTGGAAGAAGAGCCCCCTTATCCGGGTGATTGGGATATCGAAAGACGTATTCGTTCAATTGTTCGTTGGAATGCAATTATGATGGTGCTTAGAGCTTCTAAAAAAGATTTAGAACTTGGTGGGCACATGGCATCGTTCCAATCCGCAGCCACTTTTTATGAAGTCTGTTTTAACCATTTTTTCCGTGCACGTAATGAAAAAGATGGCGGTGATTTAGTTTATTTCCAAGGACATATTTCACCAGGTGTTTATTCACGAGCATTTCTTGAAGGCCGTTTAACAGAAGAGCAACTTGATAATTTCCGCCAAGAAATACATGGTAAAGGATTACCTTCTTACCCACATCCTAAGTTATTACCTGAATTCTGGCAATTCCCTACAGTATCAATGGGGCTTGGACCTATTAGTGCAATTTATCAAGCACGATTCTTAAAATATTTAAATCACCGTGGACTTAAAGATACTTCTGAACAAACCGTCTATGCTTTCTTAGGTGATGGAGAGATGGATGAACCAGAATCAAAAGGTGCAATTACCGTTGCAACACGTGAAAAACTGGATAATTTGGTATTTGTTATCAACTGTAATTTACAACGTTTAGATGGTCCAGTAACAGGCAATGGTAAGATCATCAATGAATTAGAAGGTGTTTTTGCTGGTGCAGGTTGGAACGTGATTAAAGTTCTTTGGGGTGATCGTTGGGATAAACTTCTGCAAAAAGATAAGTCTGGTAAATTAATCCGACTTATGAATGAAACGCTTGATGGCGATTATCAAACATTAAAATCTAAAGATGGCGCTTATGTTCGCGAGCATTTCTTTGGTAAATATCCTGAAACAGCAGAGCTTGTTAAAGATATGACTGATGAAGAAATCTTCAGATTAAACCGTGGCGGTCAAGATCCAGCTAAAATGTTTGCAGCATTCCAACGAGCAAAAGAGACTAAAGATCGTCCAACAGTCATTCTTGCTCACACCATTAAAGGTTATGGTATGGGTGATGCAGCAGAAGCTAAAAATATTGCCCACCAAGTGAAAAAAATGAATATGGATGGAGTTCGCCATGTTCGTGACTTCTTTAATATTCCTGTGACAGATGAAGCACTCGAAAAATTACCTTATATTAAATTTGAAGAACATACTCCAGAATATAAATATATTCATGAGCGCCGTAATGCCTTACATGGTTACGTTCCATCAAGATTAACAAAATTCTCTGGCAGTGTTTCAATTCCAGCATTAAGCGAATTTTCATCATTACTTGAAGCACAATCAAAAGAAATATCAACCACAATTGGCTTTGTTCGTGCACTTAATATCATGCTTAAGGATAAAGAATTAGCGCCACGCTTAGTACCAATTTTGGCTGATGAAGCGCGTACTTTTGGTATGGAAGGTTTGTTCCGTCAAATTGGCATCTATAATCCTCATGGTCAACAATATACACCGCAAGATAGGGAACAAGTTGCTTATTATCGTGAAGATGAAAAAGGGCAAATTCTACAAGAAGGGATCAATGAATGTGGTGCAACTGCTTCATGGTTAGCGGCTGCAACATCATACAGCACTAATGATTACCCAATGATTCCATTCTACATTTACTATTCTATGTTTGGTTTCCAACGTATTGGTGATTTAATGTGGGCGGCTGGCGATCAACAAGCACGTGGATTTATGATCGGTGGCACATCTGGTCGTACAACATTAAACGGTGAAGGCCTACAACATCAAGATGGTCATAGCCATATTCAATCATTAACTATTCCAAATTGTATCTCTTATGATCCTGCTTATGTGTATGAAGTGGCTGTGATTATGCAAGACGGTTTACGTCGTATGTATGGCGAACAAGAAAACGTGTATTACTACATCACCACCCTTAACGAAAACTATGCACAACCTGCAATGCCAGCAGGTGCAGAAGAGGGGATTTGTCGTGGTATTTATAAACTTGATACCGTTGAAGGTCAAAAAGGCAAACCAACTGTGCAGCTATTAGGTTCAGGTTCAATTTTACGACATGTACGTGAAGCTGCTGATATTCTGGCTAAAAATTATGGTATTAGCTCAGATGTTTATAGCGTAACATCATTTACTGAACTTGCTCGTGATGGTCAAGATTGTGAACGTTATAATATGTTACATCCAAGCGAAACACCAAAAGTTCCTTATGTTGCTCAAATTATGAATAACAATCCTGCGGTTGTTTCCACTGATTATATGAAACTTTTTGCTGAACAAATTCGTGGATTTGTACCAGCTGAAAGTTATCGAGTACTGGGTACTGATGGTTTTGGACGCAGTGATAGCCGTGAAAATTTACGCCATCACTTTGAAGTTGATGCATCTTATGTTGTAGTTGCAGCATTGGGTGAACTTGCTAAACGTGGTGATATTGAGGTTAGCGTTGTTGAAGAAGCAATTAAAAAATTCGAAATCAATGCAGATAAACTTAATCCACGTATTGCATAAGAGGTAAAAAGAATGAGTATTGAAATTAAGTTACCTGACATTGGTAGTGATGAAGTTGAAGTGACTGAAATTCTGGTTAATGTTGGTGACAAAGTTGACGCTGATCAGTCAATTATGACCGTTGAAGGCGATAAAGCTTCAATGGAAATTCCTGCTCCACAAGCAGGCATTGTTAAATCAATTATTGTGAAAGTTGGTGATAAAGTCAAAACTGGTGTTGACATCATGGTATTTGATGCAGATGGTGCAAGTGCACCAGCTGCTGCAAAAGAAGAGCCGAAAGTCGCAGCTTCTGCGCAAGCGGCTGCGCCAGCAGCAAGCCAAGTTGTTGATGTCAATGTACCAGACATTGGTGGCGATGAAGTTGAAGTAACAGAGATTTTGGTTAAAGTTGGTGACACTATTGCTGTTGATGATTCATTAATTACTGTTGAAGGTGATAAAGCTTCAATGGAAGTACCAGCAACCATTGCTGGCGTAGTTAAAAATATCCTAGTAAAAATTGGCGATAAAGTGAAAACAGGTTCCAAAATCATGGAATTTGAAAGCGCTACTGGTGTAGCTTCTGCTACTACAGCAAATCAAGCCTCTTCGGCTCCTGTTGCTGAAAAAGTTGCGCCAACGCCAGCAGCGCCTGTTGTGGCAAAATCAGCTCCTGCATCATCAGGTAATGATTTCGTTGAAAATGATGCTTATGCCCATGCAACCCCATCTGTACGTCGTTTAGCGCGTGAATTTGGTGTGAACCTTGCAAAAGTGCAAGCGACAGGCCCTAAAAATCGTATTTTACGTGAAGATATTCAAGCTTACGTTAAAAATGCGGTTAAACAAGTTGAAAGCGGGGCTACTGGTGGTGCATTGCCTGGTTTATTACCATGGCCAAAAGTTGATTTCAGTAAATTTGGTGAAGTTGAATCGCTACCATTAACGAAAATTCAAAAAGTATCGGGTGCTAATTTACACCGTAACTGGGTAATGATTCCACATGTTACTGAATTCGACGAGTCAGATATTACTGATTTGGAGGCTTTCCGTAAACAACAAAATGCCGAAGCTGATAAAAAGAAACTTGATCTTAAAATAACGCCACTTGTGTTTATCATGAAAGCAGTAGCTAGTGCGTTAACGGCATACCCGCGCTTTAATAGCTCGTTATCTGAAGATGCGCAAACCTTAATTATCAAAAAATACATTAACATTGGTGTAGCTGTGGATACGCCTAATGGTTTAGTTGTTCCTGTATTTAAAGATGTCAATAAAAAAGGCATTATTGAGCTTTCTCGTGAACTTGCTGAAATTTCCAAAAAAGCACGTGAAGGTAAATTAACTGGCAGTGATATGCAAGGTGGATGTTTTACCATTTCTAGCCTTGGTGGCATTGGTACGACCTCATTTACACCAATTGTTAATGCGCCAGAAGTTGGCATTTTAGGCGTGTCACGTTCTAGCATGAAACCAGTTTGGAACGGTAAAGAGTTTACACCACGTTTAATGTTGCCTTTATCATTATCATTCGATCATCGTGTTATTGATGGTGCTGATGGTGCGCGCTTCTTAAGCCATATTGTTAACGTATTATCCGACTTACGTCGTTTAGTGATGTAGTGGAGGAAAACAGATTATGAGTCAAGAAGTAAAAACACAGGTTGTTGTTTTAGGTGCTGGACCAGCGGGCTATTCCGCTGCGTTCCGCGCGGCTGACCTTGGACTAGATGTTACCCTTGTTGAACGTTATTCAACACTTGGTGGTGTTTGTTTAAATGTAGGCTGTATTCCATCAAAAGCATTACTTCATGTTGCTAAAGTAATGGATGAAGCAAAATCATTAACTGAACATGGCATCCATTTTGGTACGCCGAGACTTGAATTAGACAAAGTACGTGGTTGGAAAGAAAAGGTCATTAGTCAACTCACTAATGGGCTTGCTGGTATGGCAAAAATGCGCAAAGTCAATGTGATTCAAGGTGAAGCACAATTTACGGGTAGTCATACCATGGATGTGACATCTTCAAAAGGTATCACTAAAATTACTTTTGATAATGCGATTATTGCAGCGGGTTCTCGCCCAATTAAATTACCGTTTATTCCGCATGATGATCCGCGTATTTGGGATTCTACAGATGCATTGGCTTTAACAACGATTCCGAAAAAACTATTATTAATGGGTGGCGGAATCATTGGTCTTGAAATGGGTACTGTCTACCATGCATTAGGTTCAGAAGTAGACGTGGTTGAAATGTTTGACCAAGTGATCCCAGCAGCTGATAAAGATGTTATTAAAGTCTTTACTAAGCAGATCCAGAAGAAATTCACTTTACGTTTAGAAACCAAAGTGACTACTGTTGAAGCAAAGCATGATGCAATTTATGTCACCATGGAAAAGAAAGATGGCACCACTGAAACCCACACTTATGATGCGGTACTTGTGGCAATTGGTCGTACACCGAATGGTAAGCTAATTAGTGCTGAAAAAGCAGGTGTTAACGTGACTGATCGTGGTTTTATTGAAGTCGATAAGCAAATGCGTACCAATGTACCACACATCTATGCTATTGGTGATATCGTTGGTCAGCCAATGCTTGCGCACAAAGGCGTACACGAAGGTCATGTTGCAGCCGAAGTGATTGCAGGTAAAAAACACTTCTTTGATCCAAAAACCATTCCTTCTATCGCTTATACTGAGCCAGAAGTAGCTTGGGTTGGTTTAACTGAAAAAGAAGCGAAAGAAAAAGGCATTGATTATGAAGTGTCAATCTTCCCATGGGCAGCATCAGGACGTGCTATTGCATCTGATTGTTCCGAGGGGATGACAAAACTCATCTTCAATAAAGCAGATAATCGCTTGTTAGGTGGTGCGGTAGTTGGCGCTAATGGTGGTGAATTACTGGGTGAAATCACCTTAGCGGTTGAAATGGGTTGTGATGCAGAAGATATCGCATTAACCATTCACGCGCACCCAACATTGCATGAATCAATTGGCTTAGCCTCGGAAATTTATGAAGGCTCTGTCACTGATTTACCCAATGCTAAAGCGAAGAAGAAATAGTTAATAAGTCATTTATATACTTAATAAAATGCCGTTAGCTCAAACTAACGGCATTTTTATTTGTCTTAAAATAAATTTGTTTGTCAAAACGCTTCCGAAAATAAAGTGTTTTAATAAAATAAAACTGAATTAAATATACTTAGTATGGATCTTAATAAAATTGAATGAAAGAGTAGGCCATCTATTTATCATGATAGTTTGCGTAATTGCTAATATTTTTCATTTAAATTTAATCATCTTAATTTTAGTGTTTTTTTCACAATTTTGGGATTTAACTCAACTCCAAGATTCAATTTTTTAATTAATGATTAAGTATATTTCTTTAACTGTTCAATATATCATATAGCAAAATAACTAAGATAAAACAGAATAATGAGTAACGAAATCGAATTAAAATTTGAAATCAATGACAACGATATTGCTAATTTAAAATGTTTTTTGGAACAATGGGCTGATAGTGACGAAGCCGAATTTTCGGCAATATCATCAGTCAAACGACGTTCTACAAAATTCAACTTGACTAATACTTATTATGACACAAACGATCATTATTTACGTAATAACCATTGTGGTCTGCGAGTAAGAGGATGTGAAGAAAATCACCAAAAAAAGTTTGAAATTACCTTAAAGCGAGATAGAAAATCAGTGGCTGGTTTACATGAACGAATAGAATTTAATGTCAACTTACCTAACTCAGAACCTGATTTAACACTATTACCACATGCGGCATTACCTGATAATTGTAATATTGCCCAGTTACAACAAAATTTATTGCCATTGTTTAGTACTGATTTCAAACGTCAAACTTGGTTGATTTCGTTTGCAAGTAGTGAAATTGAAGTCGCTTTAGATCAAGGAGAGATTAAGTCAAACCAAAAGGTTAAAATTATTCAAGAAGTCGAACTTGAACTCGAACAGGGTAATAAACAAGATTTGCTCAATTTTGCGCTTGAATTAAGTCGATTTCATTTACATCTTTTTTCACAAAGTAAAGCCGCTAGAGGTTATTTGTTGCTTAAAAATTCACCATTGAAAAGCTGTCAGTTTGATATTAAAATGAATCAAAATTTAACGCAACTGCTCAATTTTTGGCAACAAAATGAAGAATATGCGTTAGAAACTAACAACTTAAATTTTTATCAACAAACTTTAAAGCAGATTAGTAATGTATTAGCTGATAAAAACTTATCTCTTGAACCTGAATTTACTCAATGGCAAGAGGCATTATTGTCTTTTAACTCAATAGAAAAGTTTGCTTTTAGTGAACTGAACACAAGGTTAAAACTGGCATTGATTGCGAATCTGACTCTTAATTAATGGACTAAAAATAGATGAAATTCTCTTTTTTTAAATTACCGTTCTTTTTTGTACTCTTTTATTGGATTCTTGATAGCATCTTTACGATTGGATGTTTGCTTTTTGTTAATAGTGATTTTCACAGCGATGAAGTATTGGCTTTATTTAGTTCAAATAGTTATAGTATATCATTATTAAATACCCTAATTTTAACTAATACTTTTAATCAATTAGCGAATCTGGTTCTAGTTTTTATTACTTCAGCAATAGTATTAAACCAATATTTTATTTATCGAGTCAACGCAAATAATCTTTTATATGCATTTACAATAGTACTTTTGATAATCATTGGTTTATATGCTTATCAAATTATATTTGCCCAGCAGACAGGCGTGTTTTTGAATAGTTACTTGTTGGAATCATACTTCTTTTATACCTATAGGTTTTATATAGGAATATTGCGGTTTGTTAGTTATATTTGGATATTCATGGGGATTTGTTTAGGGATAAAACTATTGCGTTCGGTTTTTGTAACGGAACTGGAAATGATTGCATTGCCTACAAAGTATAGTCAAAAAATTCATTTATCTTTATTTATCTTGTTATTTAATTTTTATTATTTGGTTATTGTCTTATTCTTTTTGAATTACTTTTTACTTCCTGATTTTCTTTTCGAATCAGATATTTTTGCGATGAGTTTTCATTCAATTTTTTTACTAATATGTAATACCGTTGGCTACATTGCTTTACGCAAACAATTTACTTCTGTCGGGTCTAAACTTCAACTAAAAAATTTAGCTTTTAGTTCTGCTATTGCTTTTAGTGTAACCTTGCTACTATCTATAATTGTTTTTTTTATCAATACCTATTTTATGAATTTAGGATGGCTTGACAAGATGGTTAAGCCATTGAATGATAAACAAATTTTAGCTATTGCATTCTCTTATATTATAGCATTTTTTGTAGTGTTATGTTTGATTGGTTGGCTCGTTGTTCGCAAAGTAGTAAAGGTATTTTTTAGCAAATAAGATCATCATTCTATCGTATTGAACATTGATACGATAGAATTTTAAGATTTTTCTTTTAGTAAATAAGCTCCATTGATGTAGCTCATCTTGCAAAATAGTATACCCAAAAATAGTGAATAAATTACCTGATGATTAGCTATCTATTAATTATGAGGTATTCCCTATTTTGTAAAAAAACATTCAATATGTCTATACCGTTTAAATGGTAAAAATAATTACCTGCCTTAAATCAAAATTAACAACTTGAAGTAAATAACGAATCTTAAATAAGATATTCAATATATAGTGAATTATCTTTAAGATCTTTTGATAAAATAACAACAAAAAGCATACGCCACTATTTTTCTACAAACTTTTATTTTTTATATAAATACTATATCAATGAAAAAAGTTATTTATAATAGAGGCTTATTTTGGTGATTTTACTTTTAGTAACAATATTTCTAAGAGAGTTTGCCCATGTCGGAATTTAATCTACCACTTTGCCTTTTGCTTGAACAACAAAAGCAAAAAGTTATCTCGCAACTTAAACAATGCCAGCCAGATGAAGTGCAAGCTAATCTTGATATTTTAGTACAAAGTGATTTTTTGGTGGATGCTTTTTATCGATTCCCACAGTGGCTCTCTGAGATAGCAAACAATCCACTGAAAGCCGACGAACGACAATATTACCAAAATTGGTTAACTAAAAAATTAACCTTAGTTTCGGATGAAACTGAATTGATGAAAGAATTACGGCAATTTAGGCGTTATATTTTAGTTCGATTAGCATGGTCTCAATTAACCCACATCAGTTGTGATGAGCAAATTTTATTACAATTAAGCGAGTTGGCAGAAGTGATTATTGTTACGGCTCGTGATTGGCTTTATGAACTGAGTTGTAAAGAGTGGGGCACTCCTTGTAATGCACAAGGTAAATTACAACCCTTGCTAATTTTAGGGATGGGTAAACTGGGCGGTGGAGAACTTAATTTTTCGTCTGATATTGATTTGATTTTTACTTACCCAGAGCATGGGCAAACGCAAGGTGGGCGACGAGAGCTTGATAATAGTGTATTCTTCACTCGATTAGGGCAGCGCTTAATTAAAGCTCTTGATCAAATTACCGAAGATGGTTTTGTTTATCGTGTTGATATGCGCTTGCGCCCGCTAGGCGATGGCGGACCTTTGGTGTTAAGTTTTTCATCTATGGAAGACTACTACCAAGAGCAAGGTCGTGATTGGGAGCGTTATGCAATGGTTAAAGCTAAAATACTTGGAGATCAGCAATCGCCTTATGTTAATGAACTTTACCAAATGCTAAAACCCTTTGTGTATCGCCGTTATATCGACTTTAGCGTCTTACAGTCATTACGTAATATGAAAAGCATGATTGAACGTGAAGTACGTCGTCGCAGTTTAAAAAATAATATTAAGCTTGGTGCTGGGGGAATTCGGGAAGTTGAGTTTATTGTGCAAGTCTTTCAGCTTATACGTGGTGGGCGAGTAGTGGGGTTACAAACACGTTCACTGCTCACGGCTTTACAGGTTATTGAACAAGAATCATTGCTCAACACTGATGAAGTAACCGCATTACGTGAAAACTATCTTTTTTTACGCCGTTGTGAAAATTTACTGCAAGCTATTAACGATGAACAAACTCAAACCTTGCCAGATGATGAACTTGATCAGCTACGCCTAGCCAGCGGTATGGGATTGGCTAACTGGGCTGATTTTCAACGTGACTTAACTCAGCGCATGCAAGCTAACCGCCAAATATTTAATCAGCTTATTGGTGAGCATGAATCGACATCATCCACGGCAAAACAATACAATGATCAGTTCGATGATCTTTGGGTACCCGATCTACAAATAAATGATGTAAAAGCAATACTGCCATCTTATTCAGATGATGATGTAAATCAACTTTGGCAAATGCTTGTACAATTTCGTGATGATATCGGTAAACGTACTATTGGTGTACGGGGGCGTGAAATACTCGATCAATTGATGCCTAGATTATTAGAATCCATTTGTAGTGAAAAACAAGCAATAGTCATTTTATCGAGAATTTTTCCTTTGCTAGTTAATATTGTTAGTCGTACCACCTATTTAGAGTTATTACTAGAATACCCAATCGCATTAAAACAGGTGATTCGCTTATGCAGTGCATCACCAATGATCAGTGATCAACTCGCTCATTACCCCATATTGCTTGATGAACTTATTGATGTTAATTCGCTACACCAAACGATTGCACCACACGAATATAAAAGCCAACTTTATCAATATTTACTTCGTATTCAAGTGGATGATGAAGAACAACAACTGGAAGCATTACGACAATTTAAGCAAATGCAATTACTCCATATTGCTACCGCAGATGTTGAACATGTATTAACCACCATGAAAGTCAGTGATCACCTAACCTATGTGGCCGAAGCATTACTCGATTTTGTTATACAAATGGCGTGGAATCAAATAACCGCCCGTTATGGTCAGCCAGAACATTTATCTGCTAATGACAAAGGATTAGTTGTTGTTGCTTATGGCAAATTAGGTGGCTGGGAGCTAGGTTATGGTTCCGATCTTGATTTAGTCTTTTTACACGATTGCCCAGTAAACAGCATGACCAAAGGCGAAAAACAGATCGACAGTCGTCAATTTTATTTGCGTTTAGTACAACGAATTATTCACCTATTTAATGTACGTACTAGCTTTGGTATTTTATATGAAGTCGATGTAAGGCTCCGCCCTCAGGGAAATGCTGGGTTACTTGCGTGTAGCTTAAATTCATTTGAGGATTACCAGATGAATGAAGCTTGGACTTGGGAACATCAAGCATTAGTACGAGCCAGAGCCGTATATGGCGAAAGCGAATTAATAAAACGTTTTAACCAAATTCGTCATAATGTACTTTGTAAAAAGCGAGATCAAAATACCTTAAAAAAAGAAGTTCGGCAAATGCGCGAAAAAATGAGAGCCCACCTTAGCACATCACACACGCATTTGTTTAATTTAAAAATTGATGAAGGGGGGATTGGTGATATTGAATTTTTATCGCAATATCTTGTACTTAATTATGCTTATCAATACCCAAAAATGACAACATGGAGCGACAACGTTCGTATTTTAGAACTCGCAACAAATTACCAAATTATGGATAGCAACGAAGCCCAGCAACTAACACAAGCTTATATTGACATGCGCAATAAAATTCATCAATTGGCATTACAAGCTTTACCAAGTACTGTTGATGATTCGCAATTCAGTCAAGTAAAAAATATTGTTAATCAAAGCTGGCGTAAGTGGTTAATGTAGTGAGTAAAATATTATTATTTTGTTACTTTCAACGATGAGACGAGGCTCGTAGTCAAAAGCGGAGAAAAGCTTTAAGTCATTTATCATGATAGCCTCGCAACGGCTAGAATGAGAAAACTCATCATGGGGGATGAATTGTTTACCTTTGAACCGCGATACTTGGTTAGGTAATATTTTATAGTAATGAAAATAAAGAAGCTTGTTATTTTCGATTATTTCGCCATGAAATAAAGCAATAATAAAATACTAAAGGAGGGGGATTTTGCAAGCATTTGTGAAAAATGTTGTTTTAATATTATTAATGGCTGAAAATTTTAGCTGCCAGTAATGGATAGATTAAATAATTGTTTTTAAAAAGGCTTAATTTCAAATAATCCAATAAACTTTTTAAAACTATTACTTTGTACAGAGCAACTGAATTTGTAAAATTTTTTACTCAATCGCATGTATTATCTACGTATATATTCACTAAAATTTCTTCACAACGGTAAAGTTTTAAAACATGTTGAGTGATATTAATAAAAATAAATGCCACATTAGTGGCATTCATGAGGAAGCGATGTGAGTCTACAATATTAAGTATTAAGCCACTATTTTGCTTCTTTCCACAAAATCAGATCCTGATCTTCAAGATCTGAAGCATCAAAGCTGATTGGTGCGATATCTTCGCGGTCAAAAGCGATGTCACCACCATTAATAGCACTATCACCTTTTTGGATCCCTTTAAAATCAAATAAATTAGTATCACACAAATGGGATAGGGTGATATTTTGCGTGGCTCGAAACATGGTTTCTATCCGGCCAGGAAACTTCCTATCCCACTCATTTAGCATTTCTTTAATGACTTGTCTTTGTAAGTTGGGTTGTGAACCACAAAGATTACAAGGAATAATCGGGAATTGCTTAATTTGCGCATATTTAACAATATCTTTTTCTTTACAGTAAGCCAGCGGTCGGATAATGATATGTTCACCCGAATCATTCATTAACTTAGGGGGCATTGCTTTAAGTTTGCCACCATAGAACATATTTAAAAACAGTGTTTCTAATATATCATCACGATGATGCCCAAGCGCAATTTTAGTTGCGCCAAGCTCGGTCGCAGTGCGATATAAAATTCCCCGACGAAGGCGTGAGCATAAAGAACAAGTTGTTTTGCCTTCAGGGATTTTTTCTTTAACAATGCCATAGGTATTTTCTTGGACGATTTTATACTCAATACCAAGCGAATTTAAATACTCTGGTAAAACGTGTTCGGGAAAACCAGGTTGTTTCTGATCTAAATTAACCGCAATTAATTCGAAATTTATTGGGGCACTGATTTTTAAATTAATAAGAATATCAAGCAAAGTATAACTATCTTTACCACCTGATAGGCAAACCATAATACGATCGCCTTGTTCAATCATATTAAAATCAGCGATTGCTTCGCCCGTTAGGCGACGCAATCTTTTATGTAGTTTATTTTGATTATATGTATTCATCACAATCTTATTAGTTATTCCGCTCGGCTCATATAGCGACGCTCAGCGATGTGAATTTTGACTTTTTCATTATTATCAATATACTCAGGAACTTGAATAACAAGACCCGTTGATAGTGTTGCAGGTTTAGTTCGTGCGCTTGCTGAAGCACCTTTAATACTTGGCGAAGTTTCAACAATTTCTAAATCGACAGTTTGTGGTAGCTCTAATGCGATGACTTCGTCGTCCGCCATTAATACTTGAATTCCATCCATTCCGCCCTCAGGAATAAATAAAAGCTCATCTTCAATTTGTTCTTTTTTGAAAATAAATGATGTGTAATCTTCATTATCCATAAACACATATTCATCCCCATCAATATAAGAAAAACTAACAGGACGGCGAGACAGTTCAATGGTTTCGAGGATATCATCTCCTTTAAATCGTTCTTCGACTTTGCCGCCATTTTTGACGTCAGTAAAACGCATTTTATAAAGCGTACTGGCACCACGAGCACTAGGGCTTTGAACATCAATATCTTTAACGAGTAATAATTTGCCATTATAGGTAACTGCATCGCCACGTTTTATTTCATTTGCTTTAGCCATAATATTTTCTTCGCGATTATTAAAAATAGAGTTAAAAAATTAACTCGCTATTTTAACGCTAACTTGTTATTGTCACCAACTAAATTTATTAATAAGCTTTAAATTAAAGGAAAAATGATGGCAAATTTATTTCAATGTCGAGAAAATTGTGGTGCTTGTTGTATTGCACCATCAATTTCTTCTCATATTCCTGGTATGCCTAATGGTAAAATAGCTGGTATTGCTTGTATTCATTTAGGTGAAGATTTTAAATGCCAGCTATTCGGGCTTGCATCAAGGCCATCGGTTTGTGAGCGGTTACAACCCTGTTACGAGATGTGCGGTGATAATCGTGAGCAAGCATTGGATTATTTAACTCAATTAGAACAACTTACACGTGGGTAAGTATTGCTTCTATTTAACAAATGAGATTTATTATTAAAATTATTTATCTCGTCATGCTTTTTTTTTGATACACTTCTGCGCATTTTATTTTATCTGTAATGATTAATATAAATTTTGAGCTGCCAGTTGACAGCTAAGAATGTAACGTGCTGAAAATACGTATACGCTATAAAATTGACTCTCTTTAATAAAGAAGAATATTGCTATGAAAAATAAATTAAAACGAGATTTAAAGGCTCGTCATTTAACCATGATTGCCATTGGTGGTTCCATTGGTACAGGATTATTTGTTGCATCTGGTGCAACAGTTGCGCAGGCAGGCCCAGGAGGGGCACTACTTTCTTATGCCATTATCGGCTTAATGGTTTACTTTTTAATGACAAGTTTGGGTGAATTGGCTGCTTACCTTCCCGTTTCAGGAACATTTGCAACTTATGGATCACGTTATGTCGATGAGGCATTTGGTTTTGCTATTGGCTGGAATTATTGGTACAACTGGGCAATTACTGTTGCGGTTGACTTAGTTGCAGCGCAATTGGTGATCTCATATTGGATAGATTTAGGCAGTTATAGTTGGCTTTGGAGCTTTCTATTTTTAAGCATTATCTTTTGCCTTAACTATATTTCGGTTAAAGGCTTTGGTGAAGCAGAATTTTGGTTTTCACTAATTAAAGTTGTCACTGTTGTTATTTTTATTGCTGTTGGGTTGCTCATGATTGTCGGTATTTTGGGTGGAGCACAAGGTGCAGGTTGGCACAATTGGCAAGTAGGTGACGCTCCGTTTGTTGGTGGATTTTCATCAATGATTGGCGTAGCTATGGTGGTTGGGTTTTCGTTCCAAGGCACAGAGCTAATAGGTATTGCTGCGGGTGAATCAAGCTCTCCAGAAAAAAACATTCCTAAAGCAATGAAACAAGTATTTTGGCGAATCTTGTTATTTTATATCTTTGCAATCTTAGTCATTAGTTTAATTATTCCATATACTGATCCTAATTTGTTGCGCAATAATGAAACCGACATTAGTGTAAGCCCATTTACTTTAGTATTCCAAAATGCAGGGTTACTGTCAGCTGCGGCATTAATGAATGCTGTTATTTTGACATCAGTTCTTTCTGCTGGTAATTCAGGATTGTATGCGTCAACTCGAATGCTTTATGCCTTAGCTAAAGAAGGTAAGGCTCCGAAAATTTTTGGAAAATTATCGTCATCAGGGGTGCCTAGAGTGGCGCTACTAGTCACGACATTTGTCGCTATGCTTTGTTTCTTAACCTCTATGTACAAAGATCAAGAAGTTTATCTGTGGTTGCTGAACATGTCGGGTATGACGGGCTTTATTGCTTGGCTTGGTATCGCCATTAGCCATTATCGTTTTAGAAAAGGTTATATGGCTCAAGGTCATGATCTTAATAAATTACCATATCGCTCAAACTTATTCCCATTGGGGCCTATTTTTGCTTTTGTACTATGTTTGATTATTACTTTAGGTCAGAATTACGAAGCATTCTTACAAGACACCATTGACTGGAATGGCGTGATTGCAACCTATATTGGTTTACCGCTATTTTTAGTGATTTATTTTAGTTACAAAATAGTCAAAAAGACAAAATGGGTTAAATACGATCAGATGAACTTTTCTAAAGAAGATTAAATCGCTCGTTTAAATTTATCACTCATCCGTCGACAAAGGTCGACGGATTTTTTATTAAAAAAGAGATAAATAAACCGTTATATTTTTAATTAGGTTATTTAGATAACGATATTAGCGACTACGGAAGATGATACGTGCTTTAGATAGATCGTAAGGCGTCATTTCAACAGTAACTTTATCGCCAGTGAGAATACGAATATAATTTTTTCGCATCTTACCAGAAATATGTGCAGTAACGACATGACCATTTTCAAGTTCAACACGAAACATCGTGTTTGGAAGTGTATCAAGTATGGTACCTTGCATTTCAATGTTATCTTCTTTTGCCATTGGGGCCTCTTAATAATAAATACAAATTAAATATACTTAACTGATTTGCCATGTAAAGTACTTAATGACAAAACAATAATGTTACACTTTCATCTTACCTTATTGATATTTGATGAGAAGCTTAACAAGCAAAGTATAAACACAAAAAAACTGAGTTTAGAATATATAAATACAGCGGCGAAATAATGCCGAAAAAACTGTCAGATGTAAAGCCCTTTCTACTATTTCTTTACGTTATAAAGTCTTTGTTGATGAATATAGTGCCATACTTGAGGTGGCAATAACTTTTCACAACGTGCTTGGTTGTTAATATTTCGCCTAATTTCCGTTGCTGAAATATCTTCAAGTGGTGTATGCGCAAAAAAGATATAACCATGAGGAGAGTCATGTAATTGTTGAACTTTGGTTGTGCTATGTTCATCAATCCATTGTTGTAGCTCAATGCTATTGGTATTTTGTGCATAACCTGGCCTACGGCAAATTAACAAATGGCAGTAATCGAGCAGTGTTTTCCATTTGTTCCAAGTTGGCAAGCTCAATAATGAATCTTGCCCCATAATAAACGCCAGTCCATTACTATTTCCATTTTCTTCTCGCCACGCTTGAAGTGTTTCAATAGTGTAAGAAGGGCGTTTTGATGCTTTAGGAACGATCTCTCTTACATCTAACGCAAATAAAGGCAAATCTTCGATAGCTAATTTTAACATTGCTAAACGCTGTTCAGTATTGGCCTCGGGTTGAGGTTTATGAGGTGGAATATGATTAGGCAATAAACTAATTTGCTTTAACCCCACTTCGTTTGCTAATGAAATAGCAGGGCGAAGATGTCCATAATGGATTGGATCAAAAGTCCCTCCTAGTAATGCGCTCAACATCTATCTAACCCCATAAATTGCATCGATAAATTAAATATTTCGTCCCATATTTGAATTTGATTATTATGTTTTAGACTGATTTCAATTTCAGTCAGTTTGGCTAGTAAATTAAACACGCTTTTAATATCGCAACGATTTAAATAATTGGTATAAATCGCTCTTTTATTTTGCCAAATTTTATATTCATCAAAAACCTGTTTTAAAGTTTTTTGCTGTAATCCTTTTTTTAAATTAATGATCAGTATTAGCTCACGTTGAATAATCCGCAACAAGATTAATGGCTCAAATTCATTCATCTTTAATTGCTGTAAAATATGCATAGCCCTTTTTGTTTTATTAGCCATTAATGCATCAGTCCAATGATAGGGCGTAAATATTGCTGAATCATTAATATTGCTTTCGACTTCGTCATAAGAAATGATGTGATCGGGATACAACAATTTTAGCTGTGCAATAATTTGCGTTAATGCAAGCAAATTGCCCTCATAATAATAGCAAAGTAGATCTATTGCTTTAGGCTCAATAGCAATTTGTTGTTGCTGTAAATGATTTTTAACCCATTGTGGTAGTTGTAAGGTATCGGGTGTGGCACAATTGACAACGACTAATTTATCCGATAAAGCTTTATACCAAATTGCATTTTCTTGGGCTTTAGTCATTTTATTGAGCGTGATTATCAGTGCAATATCAGGCGTTAAAACCTCGCTGAGCGTATTAAGTTTAGCGGTAATGCCTGCATTTAATGAATTCTCACCAAAATCAAGTAGAAGCAAAGTGTTGCTTGAAAATAAATTCATTGCTTGACAGCAATCAAAAATGGCTATCCAATCAGTTTGATTATCAATAACAAACGTAAGCTGTTCATCAAAGCCAGCAAGTTTAAAAGCGTTTCGTAACTCAGTTTGCGTATAATGCTGTAAATAAGGATCACTACCTAAAATCAAATAATAAGGTGATCCTAATTTATGGCTAATTTGATCGGCACTAATTTTAATCATGATAACGTTAATTTACCGCATCAATTGATTTTAATTTACGAATAATTTGTTTAGCAGCCTGTTTAAACATCTCCTTTTCAATTAAATCTTGCTCGACCGTTTTTGCTAGTGCTTCAGATGGATTATCAAAGAACGTTCTAAATACACGAACACTAATTGGGTATGTCTGTTGACCAGCAATAACAACTTGTGCTTCAACAGCTAAGACTAATTGATATTCGGCAGCTTTACCATCCTGATAAATCGAAATGGTATTGCGACTTAGATTTTCGCTTATCATTCTTAGCGATGGCAATGGCTCTGAAGCATTATTATTGGCTAGAGTCACTTGGTTATCGTGCAATAACTCTTTAATATCGCGAGACAGGCGGCCATAAGGATCATAACTTACATAAGACATCGTTTTGAAACGTTCAGGTACTTCTGGCTCATGCTGCAGATGAAATCCACATCCTGTTAAGGATATTGTTAATAACATAATGAATGCTAAATATTTTCTCATACTTATAACCGCCTAAATTGAGTTAACAAACAATATTAACCAACAACAAGGTTTAACAATTTACCCGGTACGTAAATCACCTTACGGATAGCAACATCGATCAAATATTTTTGGATGTTAGGCTCTTGTTTTGCTTGTGCCATAACAAAATCTTGATCGGCATTAGCTGGCACAGTAAATTTACCGCGAACTTTACCATTAATTTGCACAACAATGAGCTTTTCATCTTCAACCATTGCCGATTCATCAGCGATAGGCCATGTAGTGTTATCGATCGATTCGCTATGGCCTAAAGCTTGCCACATAACAAAACAGGCGTGAGGCATCATAGGGTAAAGTAATCGAACAATTGCATTTAATGCCTCACCCATTAGAGCTCGATCTTGCTCGGTTTCTTGTGGCGCTTTTTGTAAGCGATTCATAAACTCCATCACAGCAGCAATAGCCGTATTAAAGGTTTGTCTACGGCCAATATCATCACTCACTTTCGCAATGGTTTTATGTAATTCACGACGTAATGTTTTTTGTTCGCTATTTAAACTTGCAATATCAAGTTTAGCTGTTTGTCCCTTTTGGGCATGTTCGTAAACTAAACGCCAGACACGTTTAATAAATCGGTTAGCCCCTTCAACGCCAGACTCTTGCCATTCCAGTGTCATATCAGCAGGCGAAGCAAACATCATAAACAACCGAACGGTATCCGCACCGTATTTTTCAACCATTTCTTGTGGATCGATACCATTATTTTTCGATTTTGACATCTTCGTCATGCCAGCATGAACAAGCTCATTACCTTTACTGTCAATGGCTTTAGCAATGCGTCCTTTCTCATCACGTTCAATGGTGACTTCAGTTGGTGACACCCAAATACGTTCATTCGTTGGACTCGTGTAGTAAAATGCATCTGCTAATACCATGCCTTGGCATAGCAAGCGTTTTGCTGGTTCGTCTGATGATACCAAACCAAAATCGCGCATTAATTTATGGAAGAATCTAAAATAAAGTAAATGCATAATAGCATGTTCAATGCCGCCGACATACTGATCAACAGGTAACCAATAGTTTGCCGCGTTTTCATCTAACATGCCTTTGTCATAGTGTGGGCAAGTATAACGAGCATAATACCAAGATGATTCCATAAAAGTATCAAAAGTATCAGTTTCACGCAGTGCGTTTTGTCCGTTTACAGTTGTTTTTGCCCAGTTAGGATCGGCCTTAATCGGGCTGGTAATGCCATTCATTTCGACATCTTCAGGTAAAATAACTGGTAATTGATCTGCTGGAGTAGGTATAGTTGTACCATCTTCAAGTGTCACCATAGGAATTGGCGCTCCCCAATAGCGTTGGCGTGAAACACCCCAGTCGCGTAAACGGTAGTTAACTTTACGTTGACCAATACCCAATTCTATCAGTTTATCAGCAATGGCATTGAATGCTTGTTCAAAATTAAGACCATCAAACTCACCAGAACTAAATAGGATCCCATGCTCAGTATAGGCTTGCTCAGATACATCAGGTGCATTGCCGTCTTGGTTTAAAATAACGGAGTTAATTGGCAAGTTATATTTAGAAGCAAACTCATAATCACGCTCGTCATGGGCAGGAACCGCCATTACTGCGCCTGTGCCATATTCAATTAACACAAAATTGGCAATCCAAACAGGGACTTTTTTACTTGTTAAAGGGTGAATAGCATAAAAACCAGTAGCAATACCTTTCTTTTCCATGGTTGCCATATCGGCTTCGGCTGTTTTAGTGTTTTTACATTCAGCGACAAACTCAGCAATTTTAGGATCGTTTTTGGCTGCTAATTGAGCAAGCGGATGCTCTGCGGCAACGGAGACAAAGCTAACGCCCATTAACGTATCAGGGCGTGTTGTGTAGACGCGTAACTTATCAGCGTAATTTTCAACAGCAAAATCAAATTCGACCCCTTCAGAACGACCAATCCAATTGCGTTGCATGGTTTTAACTTGCTCTGGCCAACTTTCTAGCGTGTCTAGATCATTAAGTAATTCTTCGGCATAAGCAGTAATTTTAATAAACCATTGCGGAATCTCTTTACGCTCAACAGGGGTGTTACAACGCCAGCAGCAACCTTCAACCACTTGCTCATTAGCAAGAACCGTTTGATCGTTAGGGCACCAGTTAACTGCTGAGGTTTTTTTATAAACTAAGCCTTTTTCAAATAGTTTAGTGAAGAACCATTGTTCCCATTTATAGTATTCGGGACGACAAGTGGTCACTTCACGATCCCAATCATAACCAAAGCCTAAAAGCTGTAATTGCTTTTTCATATAGGCAATATTTTCATAAGTCCATTTTGCAGGAGCAGTATTATTTTTAACAGCAGCACCTTCAGCAGGCAAACCAAACGCATCCCAACCGATAGGTTGTAGTACATTTTTACCGTTTAAGCGCTGATAACGTGAAATGGTATCACCAATGGTATAGTTACGAACATGGCCAAGATGCAAGCGCCCAGAAGGGTAAGGGAGCATTGATAAGCAGTAGTACTTCTCTTTTGATGGATCTTCAGTAACGTGAAAGGTTTTATTTTCTTGCCAGTGTTTTTGTACAGTGGCTTCAATTTCATCAGGGCGATATTGTTCTTGCATGACGAGTTAATGTCCTATCTATTATTGCTAATAAAAATATGTCGCTAATTGTATTGGTTATTGATTCGTTTTACAAATGATATATGAATTGGTGCATTGATTTTTGTCATGATGAATTTAAATCACTACAATCAATTTAGAATAATAAGTGATAAGTTAAAGAAGATATTTTTGCTGAGATCTAATTAATAAGCTATAGTCATTTAAGCTGATTGGTTATAACCAGAAAAAACAATTGCTATTTAATAAAATGTAAATAGCAATTAATATTAGGTAAAATTATCAATTGGTGGGCTGTCAAATTCAAAACAGCCTAACCGCCATTAAAAATGCTAGTAAAATATGATAAGAATGAACGTTGTTCTTCTTTCGGCATGTTGTGAAGATTTGCTTGGATCAGTGTATCAACTTTTTGGGTTTCGTTTACTAAGCCTAGTTCATTATAAGCATTACGCATTAATAGCAATGCTTTTTTAGTCGAATCGGTATCAGGGAACATCGTTAACATATCTGTCACACGATTAATTACCGCTACATAAGCACCGCGTTTAGTATAGAACTGCGCTATTTTCAACTGATAGCGGGCTAATCTGTTTTTCAAAAATACAAGGCGTTTTTGTGCATCGGCAGTATAGGGGCTGTTTGGAAAACTAGATACTAAGTAATTAAAGTCTTTAAATGCAGCAGCTGCATAATCTGCATCGCGGTCTGAGCGATCAACATTAAACCAGCCTTGAATCATATTATCGTCTTGTGCCATATTTGAAATGCCACGCATATAAATAATCCAATCTACATTAGGGTGCGTTGGATTTAATTTTAAAAATCGGTCGATTGAGGCAATCGCTAACGGAAAATCGGCAGACTTGTAGTAAGCATAAATTAAATCAAGTTGTACTTGTTGAGAATAAGGACCAAATGGATAATTTTTGTCCATAGCCTCTAATATAGCAATACTGGATTTAATATTACCATTTTCAAGATCTGATTTCGCTTTATTATGAAGCTCAATTTCAGGCACATTTTCAACATCAGGTTTAGATGATGTACATCCAATTAACATGCCACTTAAAGCGATAGCTAACAAAGAGTGTAAACGCAATTTCATTCAGTTTTAATCCAAATATAATTAAACATTAAAAGCTATGATTGGTATATAATACTCTAAAACAAAACAGCTTAAAATAGATAAATTACACATGCACGAGTTAAAATTATCAATTGAAATAGAACAAAACCAGCTAGGAATGCGTTTAGATCAAGCATTATCAGCACTTTTCCCTGATTACTCACGATCTAGAATAAAAGATTGGATTGTCAATAATAAAGTCACTGTCAACAATGTGATCGTCAATAAACCCAAAGAAAGAGTACTGGGTGGTGAAAAAATAATAATCAATGCCGAAATTGAAGAAGAAACCCATCACCAACCTGAAAATATAAAACTCGATGTAGTTTATGAAGATGACGATATTTTAGTGCTCAACAAACCTCGAGATTTAGTGGTACATCCTGGCGCAGGTAACCCTAATGGTACAGTGCTCAATGCCTTGCTCTACCATTATCCAGAAATATCCCGAGTGCCGCGCGCAGGGATAGTGCATCGGCTCGATAAAGATACCACAGGCTTAATGGTTGTTGCTAAAACTATTACTGCTCAAACGCACTTAGTTGAAGCGCTCCAACTACGCGAAATCACGCGCGAATACGAAGCTGTTGCTATGGGTATTATAACCGCAGGTGGCACAGTGGATCAGCCTATCACACGTCATCCAACTAAACGAACTCACATGGCTGTTTTTCCAACTGGCAAACCCGCTGTTACACATTATCGAGTGATGGAAAAATATCGCTTGCACACACGCTTACGCTTAAGACTAGAAACAGGGCGAACTCATCAAATCCGAGTTCATATGGCCCATATTGCGCACCCACTAATTGGCGATCCTCTTTATGGTGGGCGCCCTAGACCGCCAAAAGGTGCTAGCGACTCATTTATTCAAATGCTTCGTGATTTTGATAGGCAAGCACTACATGCTACCATGTTGCGATTATTCCACCCAATTACAGGTGAACTGATGGAATGGCATGCGCCTATTCCTGATGATATGCAAAAATTGATTCAAGCATTGCAACAAGATACTGAACAACATAAAGATGAACTTGATTGGTGATAAATATGATTAAATCGATTTACCCATATTGGACGGCGCCAAAAAATATTCGTGCCTTTACTACAACACGTAGTGGCGGTGTTAGCTTAGCATCATTTGCAAGTTTAAATATGGGTGATCGAACGGGGGATAACGTAGAAGATGTTGCGGAAAACCGCCGTCGCATTATGCAAGCGGAACAAATACCTAGCGAACCGCATTGGCTAATACAAACCCACAGCACCACAGTGCTTGATATCTCACAAATGCCATTACAACCGCCAACAGCTAACATCGTTTTGAATCAAACACTTGAAGCCGATGCGTCATATACTAATCAACCCAAACAAGTTAGTGTAGTACTAACCGCAGACTGTATGCCTGTATTATTTTGCACAACAAATGGTGACGAAGTCGCCGCAACCCATGCAGGTTGGCGAGGATTATGTAATGGCATATTAGAAGAAACGGTTAAGAAATTTGCCAGCTCGCCAGCAAATATCATTGCTTGGTTAGGCCCTACTATCAGTGCCAAAAAGTTTGAAGTCGGTATTGAAGTCAAACAGCAATTTGAAAAAGTCGATAAAAAAGCACAATTTGCGTTCAAATTAATCAATCCTACAGAACAAAAGTACCTAGCCGACCTTTATTTAATTGCTAAACAGCGCTTACAAATGATGGGAATAACGCAAATTTTTGGTGGCGATTATTGCACTTATATTGAGCAAGATAAATTCTTTTCGTACCGTCGTGAAAACAGAACTGGCAGAATGGCATCAATGATTTGGTTTGAGTAAAAAGCAATCAAAGCAGCTCTTATACTGTCGATGACATGTTTTGATGCCGAATAGGGCACGGCATGAACCTTTGTAGGCAAAAGCTGTTGATTTTTATAAAAATAAAAACTTCAATAAAATCAATTGGTTTTCTGAATGATTTTTTAAGGATAAAAAGACTTTTTTGGGGTGGAGTTTGGTTTCGGATGTTTTAAGATTTGAGGATATAATAAGCAACTGATGATGACGTTTAGCAAGGCATTTTATGCGAAATCCTCCAGTACTCACACATGGTGCAAAATGTGGTCTACTTATAGTTACTCGTATCATCCATGATGCTTGGCTTTTCAAGGTCATTTTCGTTACCCTCAGATGTTCAACTTTTTTTGGGAGAATTTAGACCACCGTTGCCACTTGAGTTAACGCACCAGCCCTGATTTATTTCTGACAAAATTATTCCCAATCAAGTAATCCTCGCCAAACATCCTTGTTTAGCGTGCTAAACTCGCTTTGCTGGTAGCACATTCTGATACCGAATAAGGCAGGGCGTTAGCCTTTGTCGATAAAAAACGTTGATTTTTATAAAAAAATAAAATAAAAACTTCAATAAAATCAATGAGTTTTCTGACCGTTTTTTAAGGGGGAAAATGTTTATTTTGAGGGGATTTTCGGGCGTTTTCATCAATAGCAAGAAGAACAAGTTTTATTGGCAAATGTAAAATGCTCTCAAAATAATGATAATAGAATACTTCATCCCAAGAATTTGTCGATGCAATCAAAACACAAAACACTAGCGTTTTAACCTTTCTAAAATTTGTGCTGTTTTTGTAAAGAAAGTTTGCAAAAAATAATCGAAAAATACACAAAAAAGTAGCGAAAAAAATTTTAGCAATTATAATTTATTTGATCAAAAAACGGATCGAACAAGCGATATTATACGCAGAATAAGTGATTAATATAAAATAAAACAAAATATTATGTAATAGGAAAAACGTAATGCAGTGTTCTTTTAGTCCTCAGTATTGGCTGTTCTTGGTCTTCAATCTTTTAGCTAGTCTCAAAAATTACTTTTATATATGCAATTTAATTAAACCCACAACATTAAACTTTCCGTTAAGGCAAAAATGGTTATTGTTACCGTGGCTGTTGTTATGTTCATTGACTGCACAGGCACTATCGGCACAAAGCACGAACATTATAGAGGGTAGTGCGCCGTATTTGACATTCGACGGTGGTCGGACAAAGGCCACAAATATGGATATGTTGTTAAGTATCAAGTTATCAGACGATCGAGTTTTTACTCCTCAAACAAATACTTCAAGTGCCACGAATCCTATCAGGTTACCTAATGTTGGTGAGAGTTTTGCTAACATTGACATGTTTGTGCCAGTTAATACCAATTCAATCGCTTTAAACTCACTTATCGGCCCGCCTAATAATTATTGGCGTGATGATGATGGTGACGGTCAAGGCGTTAATGAGGTTAGTGCGACTGGAGCGCTAACCGTTTCAATTACGGATAAAAATAACCAATTAGTAGCGCGTAATAAGGTATTAACAGCACATGATGCTCCTTATAAAGTAACATTAGCCAATACTAGCGGCACTTTAAGTACACGCTACGGTGTTCCTAATAGTAGTCCCTTTAACGCTAGTAGCGCAACCTATTATATTAGCCCAAAGGTATCACCGCAGGTGAGCTTTGTACGTCCTTATTTAAAATATGGTAATGGAGAGAATGCGGGGCCGCCATCCATATGGAATCCTGATAAGGGTTTTCTCGTCCAGTCTACTAACCCATCATCTTATGATTTAAACTTTCCTACTACTGGGGCACATTATTTGTTCTTTGATTTAGATATTGTTGGTAGTGAACCGTTATCATGGGATTCTGTCACCCATAGTGGCATTACTGCAATAATGACGCCTGATCTATCAGGTACAAGCGTACGCGTCACTTTAATTGGCCCTCACGCTACTTCAACGGAGTGGAATTCAAGTTCTCCAGGTAATATACTTCGCCCGTCTTTACCTGCAACATTCGAGTTAGTCGGCCGAGATAGTGGTGGTAACGCCGTTATCAAGTATGGATTTGTATTAAAGCAGTGGTTCGTCAACCGTGGAAGTAAATATGATTCGGCTTCTAATCAAGAAGCTTGGTGTAATAGCATAGGTTATAGTCTGCCTAGGGTAAGAGATTTAACTAATGCGAGTGATTTGTATGGTGATGGCTTCATTGGTGCTACTCCTTCTTCTTCAGATAATTATTACCAGCGCCACATTAATGCTGGCTTTTTCACCGAGTGGGGTAGCATGGGCTCTTACCCGAGTGCTCGTTTTACCTACTACGGTTGCTGGACTAGTGACACGGCAGGTAGCTCTCAGTTCGGTGTGTTATCGAACATTGGTGAAGTCAGCAAGGGCGAACCGAAAAGCAATCGTTTTGTTGTTTGCGCCTCTTCCCTTAGACCTTAGTCCTTATTTTTTAATCCTTGGACGTGAGGAGATAGCGCAAATAGGGTTAAGTCGCTAGTGAATAATTGCATTGTCAAAAGTAAACTCCGAACTTACGAAGCGGGCGGGTAAACTAAACTAAAGCATTTGGTTGCGTAAGCAACCAAATTGCTCAAAACCACACTATCTCTCAAAATAAAATCTTTTTACTCTTAAAAAATCAGTCAGAAAACGTATTGATTTTATTAGCTTTTTATTTTTATAAAAATCAATCTCCCTTTAATAACGCTACAATTTGCTTAATATCACTCGGTGTTGTTTGACAACAACCACCAATTAATTTAGCCCCTAATTTAATCCAAGCCGGTAATTGATTGCTAAACGTACAATTATGTTGATGGTTTTTATGCCATTGTTTGGTAGTTGGATCGTATTGTTCGCCTGAATTTGGGTAGACTATTAGCGGCTTAGTGGTAAGTTTATTTAGTACCTCTAATGCTGGGGTGACGTTTTCTAATGCAATACAGTTAATGCCAATACTGACAATTTGCTCGATATTGTTTAAATAGTTGATAACTTGTGATAATGGTGTGCCATCACTAAGGTGCTTTGAGTCTTTTAGCGTTAATGAAAACCAACATGCCATTGTCGGGAATTGTGCGATAAGTGTAGTTAATGCTTTGATTTCTGCAAATGAAGGTAGGGTTTCACAAGCAAGAATATCAACTTTCGCTTCAATCAATGCTTGAATTCTGTCTTGATGAAAAGCAATAAAAGCCTCTTTATCAAGATGATAATCGCCTGTGTATTCTGAACCATTGGCAAGATATGCGCCGTAAGGCCCCACTGATCCGGCTATTAATAAAAGTTTGTTTTGTTTAGTATCCGTTAAATACTGTTGTTTAGCTTGTTTTGCAAGTTCAACGCTGGTTTTAATTAGTTTGATAGATTCATCAAACGCAATGCCTTTTTGGGAAAACCCTAATGGTGTAGCTTGGTAGCTGGCGGTGATGGCGCAATTCGCACCAGCTTTAAAATAATCATAATGGACTTGGCGGATTAATTCTGGTTTTTCAATTAATATTTTTGCCGACCATAAACTATCGTTAAGATCGCATCCGCGGCGTTGTAGTTCACTAGCCAGCGCGCCATCAATAATAATGTGTTTTTTTTGCTTTAAGAGCGAGTGAATTAAATTATTATTGGTCATATTTTGTCACTCGCTTTTGGTAGGTTTGGGTAAAGTGGTGGGCAATAAAGCAAACAATCACAAATGGAATACCACAATAAAGCGCTATGCGTTGTTGAGGATCGAAAGCTAAGCCAATGCAGGCAATCAAACATAAAATAAAACCTAAAATTGGCACAAGTGGATAAAATGGTGCTTTATATTTTAGTGTGTTTTGTTCGGTTGTAGATAATTGCTTTCTAAAAAAGTAATGTGAAGCGCAAATGCTTAACCAAACAGCGACAACGGCAAAGCCTGAAATAGCTGTTAATGCCACAAATACGGTATTAGGAGCGATAACGCTTGTGAGCAATGCAAGTAATCCGCCTAACATACTCATTGTGATAGCAAATGCGGGAATACCATCTTTGGTCAGTTTGCTAAAGCATTTGGGTAATGTTCCTTGATTGGATAGCGACCATAGCATACGTCCTGATGCATAAAGGCCTGAATTAGCAGCAGATAAAATTGCAGTTAAAATCACAAAGTTAAGCATATCAGCAGCATAAGGCAGGCCAATGTTTTCAAAAACAGTGACAAAAGGGCTTTTTATCACGCCTGCTTGTTCCATTGGTAAAAGAGCCGCAAGAACAAAAATTGTGCCAATAAAGAATATAATAAGCCGTAAAATAGTGGTTTTGATAGCTAATGGGATGGTTTTTTCTGGTTGTTGGGTTTCGCCTGCTGCAATGCCTATTAATTCAGTACCTGAAAAGGCAAAATTGACTGATACCATCGTCATAATAATCGGAGTGATGCCGTTAGGAAACCAACCATTATCGGTAATATTGTGCAAAAATGGGGCTGGCATGTTGTCTTTCATTGGGATAATGCCAAAAATGGCTGCTGCACCAGCAATAATAAAAATGACAATAGTAAGCACTTTGATAATTGAAAACCAAAATTCACTTTCAGCAAAAAATTGTGCAGTTATAATGTTTAATTTAAAGATCACAATGCAAAATATTAAACACCAAATCCAGACTGAAACAGAAGGGAACCAGTATTGCATACATAAGCCTGCTGCAGTTAGGCTTGAGCCCAGTGCAACTGTCCAAGTTAGCCAATATAGCCACGCAACAGTATAACCTGTGCCAGGGCTAATAAAACGTGATGCATAAGTGTGAAAAGCGCCTGTTTCGGGCATGGCAACCGCTAGCTCTCCAAGGCATAACATAACTAAATAAACCACTAGAGCGCCAATTAAATAAGCAATAATTGTGCCGATAGCACCAGCGGTTGCAATAATATATCCAGTATTAAAAAATAAACCAGTACCAATCACACCACCGAGTGATAGCATAATTAAATGCCTAGTTTTCATGGTTCGTTTGAACTGGTTTTTATTTGATGCGTTGACCTGAGTGTTCATAAGAATGTTTTATTCGGTTAGTTTAAATCACATTCCGCCAATAAAACTGGCGGAATAATTAGGAAGTTAATTGAATTTATATTGATAATTTACTGAAGACTATTTAAAAATGCTTTTTTAGTCATTGTCTTATCATTTACCTTGACGTTGTCAAGGGCACGAGAATATTCAATGTCGGTGAATATACCTTGTTTACCGTCTTTACTGAAATTAACTATTGGTGAATTATATAAAAACATTTTGCTCATCATGACTAGATTCGAGCTTGCTTTATTAATTTGTTCTGGTGTGACGTTATCGGTATTTGGATGTTCTATTTGTGCTGAAATACGTCCTAATACATCAAATGGTGCGCTAAGCTGTAGTTTTAGGCGATCTATTTTATCAACATTATTATTATTTTCTAATGCATCTTTGCCTATATCTTTTACATCCATCACAAAATTGAAATTGATATCTCCAGCCGCGTTGTGCCAATTAAATTTGTTTAGTGAAAATTTTGTATGAACTGGGCGACTGCTATCAATAATTTCATCAAAGTCTTCAAGGCTAAATTGATCAGAAAATAGATCTTTATCGGCACCTTGGAAATTAAAGTCTAATGATACTTTTCCTAGATTTTGTTGTCCCCACAGAATTGAATCTATGCTACTAAATAATGAACCATCTACGGTATTAGCATTATTTAATGTGCTTTTTTGGTTTACAATCATGTTATTGATTACTACCGATTGAACTTTTGAAAATGAAGCGGTAGCAAAGGTGAATGCTAATTTATCGACGCTACTTTGTGTATCACCATTTTGGTTTTTGTAGTTAAAATTACCTTTTGATTGGAAATTATCAATATTAACCGTACTTTTTGTTATGCCATCTAGCGTGTATTTAGCATGTCCAATATTAAATTGGTATTCAAAGTCTTCTAGTGTATTAAGTGGTTTTAGCGATACATTAACATCTTTCAAACTATAATTGTTATCATCTGAAATGTAATCTAATTTATCCAATTGCACTTTAGCTTTTACGTCGGTAGCATCCGCATAGCCACTGAAGGTATAACTCCCATTACTTACATTGAGTAAGCCATTATCGATGGTGGGTATTTCGCTTTGTGTGACTTGAATTGCTTTATTGGCTAATTTAAGCGTGATATATTCGCCATAGCTTATTCCTATATGCCCAGTAATAAATGGTTGATTACCAGCAAGTTTCCAAAGTGTTGGATTGCTTTGTTCTGTCATTTCGTATTCTAGCCAAGCTTTTTGTGGGGCTAATGTCCCTTTAGCAAGCGCTGCAATAGGGAAAGGACCATGGTGGATGGTTATATCATCGTCAAATAAGGTTTTAGGCTTAGCATTTTCATCTAAGGTATTTTGAGGTGATACTGTTACAGTTAAATGTAATTTAGTTGAAAATATATTTTTTTCATAATTGCTTTTCATTACTGACACTGTAAAATCATCTTGAAATTCGTTAATTTTGGCTGTTATTTGTGCTAATTGATTATCGATATTATTTTCAATGATATTACCTGTTTGCCATGCTATGCCTACGTAGGCAACGCCTAATACAGCAACGATTCCTATTGCAAGTGTTGTTTTTTTCATTATGAGTCTCTTAGTTATTTTTGCTAAATTTAATATGTTATTTTGATAATTTTAATCGATTTATACCTTATAGGCGATATTTTTTTAATATATTGAAAAATATTTATTTCTATATTTATTTCTATTTAGTTTACATGCCTTGTTTATATACGAATGTAAAGTGCCTAAATAGGCATGATTAAATTTGCATTTAAATATCGATACAATCAGTCAATGCAATCACGTTAGCAATTTAATTTATTCATTATTATTGTGTTTTAAAAAAATAAATTATAAAAAATTTTCAAAAAAATCTCTTTTATCTAATAGATGTCCATTTACGGTCACGTTCTGATCTCCTTTAGTGTATTTGATATCAGAATAATAACCTTCATTTTGATCTTTATTAAACGTAAACATTTTTGATTTACCAAATAGCTTTTTTGCATTCGTTTTTAATGTCGCAAAGGCGTTGGTTAGCTGTTCTTGGGTAATTTTGTTTGCATTGGGGGTTTTTATTTGCGCTAAATAATAGGCTAATACATTAAATGGCACATCAATTTTTAACTTTAAACTATCAATGTTATCAATACCTAGCATGAGTTGTTGTAGTTCTGCCCATTCACCAGATATGTTACAGAAAAAATTCGCATTAATATCACCGGCTGGGTTTTGCCAATGTAGTTTATTTAATGCCAATTTGATGTTGGCTGGTGCTTGTTGGTTAACATCGGCTTCATAAAGGTCTATATCAAAATTGTTTAATATCATGGCAATATTAATACCTTGGTAGCTAAGATCTAAAGAACCATTACCTAAATGTTGTTGCCCAAACAATACTGATTGGGCGTCTACTTTTAACCAACCATCTATCGTATTAACCGTGCTTAAGGTATTTTCTTCTGCAATGGTGAGTTTTTCAATCATGATTGATGAGTCATTAAACTGGTTAATGTCAGGCTCAAATGTTATTTTATCTATTGTGACATGCGCATTAGGAGCTTGATATTTATTATTTAAACTCCCTTGGTATTTTAGGTGATCAAGTGTAAGGCGTGATGCTGAATATTCATCGATCAGAAAGGCTATTTTATTAGCGTTTATGGTGTAATTAACGCCTTTTTTTTCTGGTCTAGGCTCAGCTAATAAGTTGAATTTATTTAAAGTAATTATTGGTTCTTTAGGATTGTCATAATAATTAAATTTATCAATATTGGCTTTGGCAACGATACTTGAAAAATCTTCATTGCTTTCAATTATAACATTGCCATCAGAGATATCTAAACCACCATGAATAAAATAATTAGCATCAAAATGTGAAGTGAATGCTGAATCAGTCAGTTTAAGCGCTTTATTAGTCAGTTTAATGGTGAGATATTCGTGATAACTTATCCCCATATTGGCGGTGATAAACGATTGGTTACCCGCTAATTTCCAAAGCTCGGGCGCTGATTTTTCAGGCATTGCATAGTTGATCCATGCTATTTGTGGTGTAAATTTTCCTTCAGCTAGTGCCATCATAGGAAATGGCCCATGATGAATTGTAATTTCATCATTAAAAATAGTTGTTTCTGCTTGCTTTTTGTCTTGTTCAAGTTGCAAATCGGTATCTTTGGGCACTAATTTAATGGTAAGGTGAAGTTGCGTTGAAAAAATAGCTTTTTGGTAATCGCTATATTCAATCACCACGTTAAACAAATTTTGATAATTATCAACTTGTTTTGTGATTTGTTGTATTTTATTGTCGATATTAGCTTCAATCATATTGCCAGTGTGCCAAGATGCGCCTATGTATCCTGAACCTAATACAGCAATAATTGCTGTGGTAATAATGCTTTTTTTTATCATGATTTTCCGCTTATTTGGTTTAATTAATATTTGTTTTATTGAGCTGGTTCTTGATGCTCAGAAAACGCTTTTAATAAAGTTTTAATGTAGTCTATTCGTTCTGTTGATTGTAATTGTGAACGAAGTAATTTTAATCTATTGGCGCTTTCCAAACGGTAATTTTTCGGTTCTTTTTGAATGATTTCAATTAAATAATCAACCGATACCTTATTATTGCTACCAAATTCAATATAGCCACCTTTTTCACCAAATTCGATTTTTGTGATGCCTAATTGATTGGCGTGATAACGAATTTTGGTGGTTTCCAATAAAAATAGTACCGCATCGGGTAATTGACCAAAGCGATCTCGCATTTCGATTTGAATTTCTGTTAGCTCATCAAGGCTATTAATACTTGCAATACGTTTATAAAGCGATAATCGTGTATTTACATCAGGAATAAAATCATCAGGGATGAGTGACGGTAAACGTAACTCGATTTCGGTTTGTTGGTTGTTGAGTAATGATTCAAGGGTTGGCTCTTTGCCTTCTTTGAGTGATTTAACGGCGTCTTCAAGCAATTCGATATAAAGATTAAAACCAATGGTTTCAATTTGTCCACTTTGATCGCTACCTAATAGTTCGCCTGCACCACGAATTTCAAGATCATGTGTCGCTAGGGCAAATCCTGCACCTAAATCTTCAAGCGAGGCAATGGCTTCAAGGCGCTTTTTAGCATCTTTGCTGAGCAATTTAGGGTGAGGTGTTAATAAGTATGCATAAGCTTGATGATAAGAACGACCAACACGCCCACGCAATTGGTGCAACTGAGCTAAACCAAATTTATCGGCTCGATCAATAATAATGGTATTAGCGTTAGGAATATCAATACCTGTTTCAACAATTGTTGTGCAAACTAGTACATTATAGCGTTGATGATGAAAGTCATTCATGACGCGCTCTAAGTCACGTTCATGCATTTGTCCATGACCAATGGTAATGCGTGCTTCGGGAACCAATTTTGCTAATTCTTCGCTGACTTTTTCGATATCTGATACATCATTATGTAAATAATAGATTTGACCACCACGCAAAATCTCACGCAAAATGGCTTCTCTAATCACAAGATCATCATATTCTCGAACAAAGGTTTTTACCGCTAACCTGCGAGCTGGTGGTGTTGCAATAATAGAAAGATCTCGCATACCCGTCATTGCCATGTTGAGCGTTCTTGGAATTGGGGTGGCTGTTAGGGTTAAAATATCGATGTTTGCTCGCATTGCTTTGATGCGTTCTTTTTGACGTACGCCAAAACGATGTTCTTCATCAACAATTAATAAACCTAAATCTTTCCATTTGATATCTTCTTGTAATAATTTATGTGTACCAATGACGATATCAATTTTTCCCTCTCCAAGTGCTTCAATAATAGCTTTTTGCTGTTTGGCGGTCTTAAAGCGAGATAGGCTTTCGATGCGAATTGGCCAGTTGGCGAAACGATCGCAAAAGCTTTCATAGTGTTGTTCTGCAAGGAGTGTTGTGGGAACTAAAACAGCGGTTTGTTTATGATTAATTACCGCTAAAAAAGCAGCACGAATTGCTACTTCTGTTTTACCAAATCCAACATCACCACAGACTAATCTGTCCATGGCATAAGGCGAACACATATCGCCAATGACTGCACCAATAGCATTTTGTTGATCGTCGGTTTCTTGATAAGGGAATCCTTGGCAAAATAACTCATAGTGTTCTCGATCTTGTTTAAACTCGAAACCTGGTTTGCTTTCACGTTCAGCATAAATATCCAGTAGTTCAGCTGCGACATCTCGCACTTTTTCGGCCGCTTTTTGCCGTGCTTTACTCCATGTATCGGTGCCTAATTTATTTAGTGGCGCATTTTCTTCATCTCCACCAGAATAGCGGCTAATTAAATTTAATGACGCAACAGGGACATAAAGTTTGGTATCGTTAGCATAGAGTAATATAAGGTATTCAGCTGTAATGCCACCTGTTTCTAATGTGGTGAGTCCTGCATATCGACCTACACCATGTTCCAAATGAACAACAGGTTTACCCGGTGTTAGCTCAGCTAAACTGCGAATAAGTGAGTCAGTATTAATGGCTTGTTTGTGTTCTTTTTTACGACGAATAATACGTCTGCCTAGTAGCTCATTTTCGGTAATAAATGCAAAATTATCTTGCTGATTAATAAAACCTTGTTCACTAGCACCAATCATTAGGTAAAAACGATTGTTGTTGCTTTGTTGCCCGTCAAGTTGATTGAGGGGCGTTGGGTGAATTCTAATTCGTCCTAAAATTTCTTGTAATGCTTCTTTACGTCCTTCTGATTCAACCGAAAATATGATTTTTCCTGTAAAATCTGCAATAAATTTTTCAAACTGTAAATAAGGATCTTTTTGCTGACTTTGAATGGCTATTTCTGGTAAAGCACAATAAGGTAGATTGATGTTTCTATTTGACTCAATAATTGGCTCGTGGGTTAAAACCATGCGTGGATATTGTTTGAAATAAGCAAATATTTCATCAGTTTTAGACCAGATCAAGTTAGGTTCTAAAAGTGGCCTCATTGGATCAACACCACGGCTATCAAAACGTTGACGAATATCATGCCAATATTTATTAGCGTATTGTTCAATATTTGCGGTATTGATGATGAGTGTCTTATCAAGAAAATAAGAACAAAGCGAGGTTAATGGCTCACTGAAAAACAGAGCTTGCCAATACTCAATACCTGTTGGCAAAATATTTTTACTCACTTGCTGGTAAATACTTTCTGGCTCTAATCTGACTTCAAACTTTTCGCGCCATTGGCTTCGAAATAGCTCAATAGCTGCTTTATCAAAGGGAAACTCATGAGCAGGTAGCAATTGGATTTGTTCTATTTCATCAAGTGTTCGTTGAGTTTCGGCATTAAAAGTGCGAATGCTGTCAATCTCATCATCAAAAAAATCAATTCGATAAGGGTGATCACTTCCCATCGGGTAGATATCAAATAGGGCACCGCGAGTGGCGTATTCACCATGTTCCATAACTTGGCTTACTGAACGATATCCTGCATTTTCAAGTTGTAAACGTAGGTTCTCTCGACTAATTTGTAAGCCTTGTTTCATTATAAACACATGCCCATTTAAATAGCTTTTAGGGCAGACTTTTTGCATTAATGTATTGATGGGTAAAATTAAAGCCCCTTTTTTTAGATGAGCTAAATGATACAAGCAAGACAAACGCTCAGAGATGATGTCTTGGTGTGGCGAAAAGCTATCATAAGGTAATGTTTCCCAATCGGGAAAAGAGATCGAAGGGAAAGTTGAGAACTGTTTTAGCTCTTCATCAATACGCGAGGCTTGTTGCATATCATCAGTAATAATCACAACTAAGCCATCATGCACATTTACGATTTGTGCACAAAGTTGTGATAAAGATGAGCCAACAAGTTGCCCAATGTGTTTTACTTCACCTGATTTTTTAGGTATTAACGTTGAAATATTTTGTGTTTTAGGCATGATGAATTCGTTGAAATTGCTACAAGATTATAGGTTAGATTATAACGTAAGTACGTGGTTGTTTTCTATAACTGTTTAATCCTGTATGATAAGCACCTTGCATTTAACTCGTAAAACTTTGTCAAAAAGTTTCAGGTAATATATACGTTTATGTCAAAAATATTTCGCCCATTAGTGTTTTATATCGGTTTGCGTTATGTATATGGGCAAAAAACCGATGGTTTTGGTCGTTTTGTATCATGGTTATCAATGATTGGAATTATGCTGGGTTCTATTGGTCTAATCGTTGTACTATCTGTGATGAATGGATTAGAAGATCAAATGCAAAACAGTATTTTAAAGTTTTTTCCTCAAGCTCAAATTACCTCTAATCAAGGAAGAATTGATCCCAATGTCATTTTAAGTTCGCCTTTTGAAAAGATTACAGGTGTTAATCGCATTACGCCTTTAGTCACTAGTGATGTAGTATTACAAAGCGAACAAAGTATTACTGTCAGTACTTTAATGGGGGTAAAACCGAAAGATGAAGACCCAATAAGTGATTATATTTACATGGGTTCAATTTCGGATCTACAAGCAGGACAATATAATGTTATTTTAGGGCAAACGCTTGCCAATCAGTTAGGTGTTACAATAGGTGATAAAATTCGATTAATGGTGACAGATGCAAGCCAAATAACTCCAGTTGGGCGCATTCCTTCGCAACGTTTGTTTAATGTGGTTGGACTGTTTTCAGTTAATCATGATATTAATCAATCTCTTATTTATGTTAATCAATCTGATGCAAGAAATTTGTTACGTTATCCCGCCAATATGATCACTAGCTGGCGCTTATTCTTAGACAAACCCCTTGATATTGCATCAGTTACTAATACTGCATTACCAGAAGGGTTAGTGTTTAATGATTGGCGTGCGAAACGTGGCGAATTGTTTCAAGCCATTAAAATGGAAAAAAATGTCATGGGATTATTGATTAGTTTAATTGTTATTGTTGCCGCTTTTAATATTATTACTTCATTAAGTTTACTGGTAATGGAAAAGCAAGGTGAAGTGGCTATTTTGAAAACGCAAGGTCTATCACGATTTAAAATTATGTTCATTTTTATTATTCAAGGTGCAAGCTCCGGCATAATTGGCACGCTCTTAGGGAGTGTTTTAGGATTGTTACTTGCAGTCAACTTAAATGAAATCATGCAAGCGTTGGGCTTATCTTTAGCGGGTATTTTGCTACCGTCGCTCGTTGAGCCATCGCAAATTATTTTAATTATTATTGGATTGCTTATGTTATCGTTCATTTCAACTATTTATCCTGCATACCGTGCAGCCAATATTCAACCTGCTGAGGCTTTACGTTATGAATAATTCTGAAAAATTACTATCAGCAAACAATCTTTATAAAACTTATAAAGAAGGCAAAATGGTAACGGAAGTTTTAAAAGATGTTTCATTTGATATTTACCCAAAGTCGCTACTTGCTATTATTGGTAGCTCAGGCTCAGGTAAAAGTACATTATTACATTTACTTGGTGGGCTTGATAAACCTACTTCAGGTGATATCATTTTTAAATCACAGCAGTTAAATCAATTATCTGAACAAGAAAAAGCGCGATTACGCAATCAAGAAATTGGCTTTGTTTATCAATTCCATCATCTATTACCTGATTTTACGGCATTAGAAAATGTAGCTATGCCACTGTTAATTGGTGGTGTTTCGCCAAATGAAGCAAAACAACGTGCTAGGGCAATGTTAGAATCCGTTAACTTAGTAAAACGAGCTAACCACCGTCCTTCTGAACTGTCTGGTGGTGAACGCCAACGTGTAGCAATAGGGCGAGCATTAATTAATAATCCCGCTTTAGTTATGGCTGATGAACCGACGGGTAATCTTGATAAATCAACGGCAGATTCTATCTTTGAGCTATTGATTAAATTAAATCGTGAACATGGCACTGCATTTTTAGTTGTTACGCATGATCTAGAGTTAGCCAGTAAACTTGATAAACAGTTGGTGATGAGAGATGGCAAACTATCTGATAGCGTATCATCAGATAAAAAGCTAATGGATAACTAATATGAATTTATCTTTAATTACCGCCATCAAATTTCGAAAAGGGCGCCGTAAAAGTGGCATGGTGTCATTAATATCTATCATTTCAACATTAAGTATTGCTATTGGTATAGCGGCATTAATCATTGGGTTAAGTGCCATGAACGGCTTTGAGCGAGAACTACATAACCGCGTATTATCTGTTGTGCCTCATGGTCAATTGTATCTTGATTCTGGCAATTTAGAGAATTGGCGCCATGTACAGCAAGAGCTTACAGAAAATAAAAATATTGTATCAGCCGTTCCATTTGTTAGTTTTACTGGGCTTATTGAAAACGGTAGTAAACTTGGTGCTGTTGAAGTACAAGGGCTTGATCCTGAGCAAGAACAGCAAATTAGTGCATTACCTAACTATGTGCTCAATCATAAATGGCAAGAATTTAAGGCAGATAATCAACAAGTTATTATTGGTTCTGGTTTAGCAAAATCTTTAGCGGTAAAAGAGGGGGCTTGGGTTTCTTTATTAATTCCTGTATCAGCAAGTGGATCAACTCAACTCAAACCACCTAAGCGAGTTCGCTTACAGGTTATTGGTATTTTGGATTTAAGTGGTAGTTTAAGTAATAACGTTGCTCTATTGCCTTTAGTTGATGCGCAAAAACTACTCAATATAGGTGACAGTGTCACTGGGATAATGATTAATGTCAATGATGTATACCGAGCTAATCAAATTATAGGTCAAGCTGCATTGAGCTTAGATGACACCTTATCATTTAATAGCTGGGAAAATTCATTTGGTTTTATGTATCGCGATATTCAGATGATACGACAAATTATGTATCTGGCAATGATTGTGGTCATCGGTGTTGCTTGTTTTAATATTGTATCAACGTTAGTTATTGCTGTTAAAGACAAACAACGTGACATCGCCATATTGAAAACACTAGGTGCAACTAATCGATTAATCAAACATATTTTTATTTGGTATGGGGTAATTTCTGGATTAATTGGTAGTTTAATTGGTGTTATTTTAGGTGTGATATTGTCATGGCAACTTTCCAACATCATGGGGTTCCTTGAATCATTAATGGGGCATAAAATTTTAAACAGTAATATCTATTTTATCGATTTTTTACCATCTGAAATTAACTTCTTTGATGTGGCGATAGTGTTTATAACTGCCATGTTACTTAGCTTAATTGCTAGCTACTATCCTGCTAAACGAGCTTGTAAAATTGAGCCAGCTCGAATCTTAAATAGCTTTTAACAGTTAGCTTAAATAAAACGCTGTTTGATTGGTTATCATCAGCGTTTTTTATTATTAATTATAGATATAATAGCCATTAGGTAAGGCATAATGCATATATACTGTATATATTGCCAATGCAGTAGTCATCAATAATAGGCTAATAATAAGTAACGCTAGCTTACTTGGATATTTAAAAATTTTAAGACACAATGAAATTAGCCCACCAAGAACAAATCCAGTACAAGCACCACCGATATGTGCCATATTATCAATTGAAGGCAATAATCCTAATCCAGCGGTTAAAATTAAACTTAGTAGCATTGCCTTAACTGGCATTTCTTGTATATTGGTTTTAAACACTAAGCTATAGGCTAATAATGCAGTAATAACACCTAAAATAGCACCTGATGCACCACAACTAATTACATTATGGTGAATTGTGGCAATATCGCTTGATAAGCTTCCTACTAAACCAGAGAAAAAATAAATACCAATAAAAGCAATGCGAGGTATACGCTGTTCTAAAATCGGTCCAATACTCCATAATGCCAGCATGTTCATGGCTAAGTGAGTAAAACCCACGTGCATAAATAAATTGGTAAACATACGCCAATATTGACCAGAAAAAGTCAGTTCTGCCACATCGGCTCCCCAATCAATTAAAAAATGATTTTCATACAAGGTTGAAAAACCTCGGCTATCAAGCAATCTAAATGCAAAAAAGCAAAAAATGTTTACAACAACCAAGGTTGAAGTGATTTTAGATTGATTTGCGTAATATTTAAGGTCATTTAAAGCGCTCATCAAAAAATCCTTTTAAATCGTTTTGTATCATTAAATGGTATATTAATAATAAATGGCATATTAACAATGTGCAGGCTTAATTTAGTCGTTTACCTAATATCAGCAAATCACACTGAACATTATCAAGTTCAGCAATTTTGGGAAGAAAGCCCCATTGTTCATATTGCATTTTTTTAAATAAATTAACGCTAGGTAAATTATGCCCAAAAACGTAGCTAAAAATTGCCTCAATTCCAGTTTTTTGGGCAAATTTTTCAATTTCAGCTACCATAAATTGGCCAATTTTTTTACCACGAAAATCTTGATGAAGATATAAGCTAATCTCAACAGTTTTATAAAATGCAGGACGACCATAAAACGAAGATAAACTAATCCAACCACAAGGTTGATCTTGGTATTTTATTAGCCAAATTGGACGATTATGTGGATTATGTTGGTGAAACCAGTCTAATCGACTCTCAACAGAAACCGGCTCCGTGTCGGCAGTGACTTGCCTACCGGCAATTGTTGAATTATAAACATCAACAATAAAAGGCAAATCGGTTAATGTGGCATCTTGATAAGTAATCATAGCTTTTGTTATAAGTGATTAAAGTAATTTTATTGTAGTTTTATTATTTGTTTTAGGCAATAAAAGATATTTTTTCAACAAAGAAGATAAAAGCCTATCGTTTGTTATTTTATCAAATAATATTAGGATAATATTGTTTAATAATACTGGATGCTGACCAAATGGGTTGTTATCATCCTACCAAAATCCTTGCCAACCCTTTTTTTTAACAATAAATTAAAGTAAATAAAAACAAATAGTTAAAATGATGCCTAATAAAAGGGTTTTTGAAGATAAAAATCTTATTTGCCTTTTATTAAACAACGTTTATAGTATATTCGATTCTAGTTTACCGCCGTGTAGGCGGTTTAGAAAGAATGGCACAAAATCAGCGAGTAGCTGTAATTGTTTACCGCCGTGTAGGCGGTTTAGAAACTTTATTCTTATTCGCCCGATAGAAAACAATTGTTTACCGCCGTGTAGGCGGTTTAGAAATGGGCAAGTTGGTAAAGATGCACTTGCCGTGCGTTTACCGCCGTGTAGGCGGTTTAGAAAGCTGAAAAAAGCGCAAGCGAACATCGAGAAAAGTTTACCGCCGTGTAGGCGGTTTAGAAAAAACTGGCTATTTGACGCATTGGAAAAAAAGAGTTTACCGCCGTGTAGGCGGTTTAGAAAGATGTCTCGGCGGTGCTACAAGCCATACCTTGGTTTACCGCCGTGTAGGCGGTTTAGAAATATGGGTAACATGGAACCCTGAAACCGAGGGTGTTTACCGCCGTGTAGGCGGTTTAGAAATTTCTCATCTAGCAAAACCGTGACTTGAGCGCGTTTACCGCCGTGTAGGCGGTTTAGAAAAATGGTGCACCGTTTCGTTGAGCGGTACTGCTGTTTACCGCCGTGTAGGCGGTTTAAATATTTTTCTTTATTGTTATATAGATCATGTCTGCCTGCTAATATATAACCGTATTTCGCTAATTAAAAAATCAAATAAAATCAATGGTTTTTCTGAACGATTTTTATGTGTAAAATGGACTAATTTTTATATTTATTTTTGTCAGTTAACTCACATTATTTTTAAGTCAATTCATCTTCTCTTTAAATTAGAAAACATAAAATATTGTAATGTTAAATAAATATGTTAATGTGCCTTATGTTGCTTTTTATCTATAAAAGCAATATTTTTTTGTTAAAAATTTTATACAGAAAGTTAAAATAGTCAGTAGAAAGTTATTACGTATTTTTGAAAAAAGCTTTTAATTAAATTTGATGATAGAGGTGAAATTTTTATTAGTATGATTTTATACCATTAAAACAACATAAAGTCGATTTTATACAATATGTTATGCTGTTTTAATGGGACATATTTAATATAATGCGTAAAAATAGCAATTTTGAGTGGCTTAATTACCTATATTATTTATCACTATTGATGAATGCATTTACTGTAACATTTTGTGATTTATTGAATTTAGAATTATCAATTAAATTAGCATAATCAACCATACCACTAGTTAGGAAAAGATCTAAAAACCAACCAATTCCAAAAAACCCATAAGTAAATAACCAAACAAAACCTGTTATCCACTTACCACAATACATACGATGGATACCCATAAAACCAAAAAGAACTACAATAAATAAGCAATACCTTTGTTTCGCATAACTTCTCTCCATTAAAAAAACAAACTGTATACGATAATAAATCGAATAACAATATATTATTCATATAGTAACCTTAATAAGAGGGTGTTGGATAAATTCAATAATAGCTCAATAACGTTAATGAAAAATGGCGTTTTTTCGATGATACCTATATGTATAGGTAGAAAGGGTGAGCTAGTTTTTCTCTTTTTTATAACTCGATAATAACGCGCCCACGGGTGATATCACAGAGAGTTTTTTGTAATAATTGGGACTTGTCTTGTGTTATTCCTATAGCTACTTTGACACCTTCGGCATCAAAATCTTGTTGTTCAATCAAGGCCCCAAGTTCTTTTAGGCGATTTTCAATAATTGGCCATTCGCTATAATAACAGTGAAATTGAAGCGTAATACGGGCAATGAGTTCAATAAGTTCGCCTTGTTGTAAGCAGTGACTGGCTGCACCGCCATAGGCTCGCATTAACCCACCAGTACCTAGTTTTATTCCGCCAAAGTAGCGAGTTACAACAACCACAATTTGATCGCAATCTTGTCCTTTAATAGCTGAAAGGATAGGGCGCCCAGCGGTGCTTGTCGGTTCACCATCATCATTAAAACGGTATTGCTGCCCAATTTTCCAAGCCCAACAGTTATGTGTTGCATTGAGATCGCTTATTTGATTAATAAAATCGGTTGCTTGCTCGGCCGAGGTAACTGGTGCAGCATTAACAATAAAACGGCTTTTTTTGATTTCTTCTGTTAAGTTGATTGGATTTACTAATGTATATGGCATATTAATTTGTTACAATTGGTTCATTGCGGTTAATCATACTCAGCAGATTTAAAATGTCTATCAATTTACAACAATTAAAACAAATTCAACAGACGTTAGCCAAACAAATTAAATTAACAGATGCGTTTAATCAATCCGTTAAATTTATTGGTGGAACCGATGTGGGCTTTGAAAATGGTGGTGATATTACCCGAGCGGCTATTGTTATTCTTACTTATCCAGATTTTAATGTTGTGGAACATCATATCGCTCGAATAAAGACGCAATTTCCTTATATTCCTGGTTATTTATCTTTTCGTGAATATCCTGCGCTTATTGAGGCATGGCAACAAATAACACAGAAACCGGATTTATTGTTAGTTGATGGACAGGGTTTTGCTCATCCTCGACGTTTAGGTATTGCAAGTCATTTAGGTTTATTACTAGATATGCCAACAATTGGTGTAGCTAAAAAAAGATTATGTGGCCAGTTTGAGCCATTGTCAAAACGGGCTGGTAGTGTAACACCATTGCAAGATCAGCAAGAACAAATTGGCTGGGTATTGTGTAGTAAAGATAATTGTAATCCTTTATTTATTTCGGCTGGTCATCGAATAAGTCAAGATAGTGCATTAAAATGGGTAAATTTATGTTTACGAGGTTATCGATTACCTGAACCTACTCGTTGGGCTGATGCGATTGCATCAAATAAACCACTGTTTAAGAAATTTAACCATGATAGCTAGCCACCAAACACCTTTGAGAAAAGACGGTTTTACCTTTAAACGTTTTTTTGTTGCACACAATAAAAGCCCTATGAAAGTTACAACTGACAGTTGTTTATTAGGGGCATGGGTTCCCATTGATGTTATTCCACAAAAAGTGTTAGATATTGGTACGGGGTGTGGTGTAATTGCATTGATGTTAGCTCAACGGTTAGAAAATACGCATTGCAAGATTGACGCAATTGATATTGATCATCATGCTATTGCACAATGTAATGAAAATAGCAAACAAGCCTCATTTTATTCTATTTGTGCCAAGCACGCAGATATTAATCAATTTCGACTTAATCAACCGGCTTGTTATGATTTAATTGTAAGCAATCCACCTTATTTTGAATCGGCTGTAGATTGCCGAGATATACAAAGGCAATTAGCTCGTTATACCGAGAGTTTGAACTATCAGCAATTGATTAATGCTGTTAAACGATTATTAACACCAAAAGGGCAATTTTGCTTAGTTTTGCCTTATCATCTATCAAATCATTTTAGATTTTTGTGTGAATCAAATTTTTTATATTTAACTCAGGTGATGAATGTTAGGTATTCGAGTAAAAAAGATTTTTCGTTGGCGTTGATGGCTTTTTCATTAAGCCGAGCTGATTTGATCATTGAGGATCAACTTTGTATGCGAGATGATGATGGGTGCTATTCGCAATCATTTAGGCAGTTGTTAGCTGATTTCTACCTATTTCGAAAATAGCACCCAGAGGCCATCTCCATGACCATTTAATTTGGTAATATATAAAAATAGACAATGGCAATTAGCGCAAGTGTGATGATAAAAAAGGCATACACTTTGTCGTGAAAGTAACTAAATACGGGTAAAGAGCGTTGCTTTCTAGCATAGAGGTAAAAAAGTAGTCCTATACTATAAAGTATCATCGACAGTAATAAGTAAGATATACCGCCAGCATAAATTAGCCATACCCCATAAGTCGATCCAAATGCACCTATTATGATTAAATAGACTTTACGCCTTTGTATAGCTAATTTGAAAACAAAAAGTGCTGCAAGTAAATAAGGGATGAGCACCATTGAGGTTGATAGCTGGATTAAGGTATTATAGCCCGATTGGTAAAAGTGAGAAAGAATCAGCAAAATTGTTATGAAGCTCGTTGTTAACCATAATGCGTTAGCAGGCGTGCCGGTTTTATTAAGCTTGCCAAAGCATTTTGGCACGGTGTGCTGGTTGCCCTGACCACTTAAAAATAGCATTTCAGCTGCTAGCATTAACCACGATAATAATCCACCACTAACCGATACAATTAAACCAATATTAATTAGGGTTGCTCCCCAGCTACCAATGACACGTTCAATCACTAAAGCCATTGATGGGTTTTTCATTTGGGCAAGTTCTTGTTGTGGCACAATACCAAGAGATAATACTGATACGCAAACAAGCAATAGGCTAGTAATGGCAAAGCCAAAAAAGGTTGCACGGCTAATACTGATGATATTTTTGGCTCTTGCCGCATAAACCGTTGCGCTTTCAATGCCCAAATAAACCCATACGGTGTAGAGCATGGTGTTTTCAACTTGTTTTATCATTGAGCCTAACTGAGGTGTTCCCCAAAAGTCCATTTTGAATGTCGAAATTTTAAATGCAAGGCTAATACAAACGATAAATAAACTGATGGGGACAATTTTAGCCAGTGTAACAAGGCAGTTTAATAAAAAAGCTCGATATATTCCTTTTAGTACAAAATAATGTACTATCCATAATAATAAAATAGCAGTAAAAACAGCTGGCAACGTAGTGCCGTGACCAAAGAAGCTTAAGCAATCAAAAGATCCTAATGCACTAAATAAAATAACTAAGTAACTGGTGCACGACATCCATGCTGATATCCAATAACCCCATGCGGCGTTAAAACCGATATAGTCACCAAAGCCTTCTCGCACATAGCCGTATAAACCATCGTTGATTTTGTAAAATCGAATCGATAAATACTGGAATATGCGTGTTAACATTAGCATGCCAAATAGGGTTATTATCCATGCGATTAAAATAGCTCCAGTCCCAGCCCCTTCGGCCATATTTTGTGGTAGGCTAAAAATCCCACTTCCTACAATGCTACCCACCACCAACAGTGTAAGGGGGAGGGTGCCTAGTTTTTTTCTTGCTGGTGTATTCATCTTGTCGTCTTATTATGTGGTTTTAGGTTTGATTAATATCGATAGATTAGAATCGTAACGACATGCAACTTACCCCTCCATCAATTTTTTGATATTCCGAGGTATCCACTTCAATAACCTGATAACCAAGTTGCTCAATTTTAGCTTTAGTTATTCGATAGCCAGCAGGCATAATTACCCGATCATTTACCCAGATGCAGTTAGCGGCATAACTTTCTTGTTCTGGGATCTCAATAATATTAAATTTCTGAAATTCAGGTTTAGTGATAAATTCGCCTGCTGCTAGTAAGTTATTATTTTCTAAATAAGCTAAACCTGTTTTTAGATGGAGCACTTTTTCGAGTTCAACAACCGAGCCGGTTAATCCGTATTTTTCTAAAATAGCGATCATTTGATTAGCGCCAACTTGATTGGTTCTTGCTGATAAACCAATGTAATAGTGGTCTTCCACCATCATAATATCACCTGCTTCAACGGTACCTGGTGCGGTAATTTGTTCAACTTTATTAGGATAAAACCGCTCAATTGTACTTGATATGATTTCAGTTTCTGCTCGGCGACTTTCAGCACCTGGTCTTGTAATAATGGCACAATATGGTGTGCAAAGCACTGTATCTTCAACAAATACCGAATCAGGAAAGCGCTCATCGGGAGGCAAAATGGTAATATCAACATCACAATGCTGTAGTGCACGAATATAATTGTTATGCTGCTCTAGAGCTTTTTGATAATCAGGCTTACCTAAATTTGATGAGGTTAAACCATTAATAAGAGATTTGGCAGGTGTTCTTGCAATAATATGGTTAAATTTTTTCATTTCATCCCTCTTTAAATCAATTGATTAATTATGCTTTATTATTGAATAATAATTCACTTTTAAAACCTTATCAAGTAGAAAAGTGTATTTAT